>JAFZFZ010000049.1 GCA_017557005.1 Bacteroidaceae bacterium
CTATCAAAAGTTTATCAATTGTAAACGAATTATAGGAATAAGTTTTTAACCCGTCAACCCAGTATAGGAATAAGGTAAAATCGTGTAAACCTGCTATAGGAATAATCACAAAAACTGACAACCTAAATCAGGAAAGTACAAATGCTTTCATGCCTTTTCAAAATCGAAGCCTTTCAATAAGAAAAAAGCCTTTGTCCGTTAGAAAAATCAAAGCCGTCTGATTTTCCTAACAGACGGCTTCGATGGGATGGGTTACTTAAAGGATTGTTAAACTGACGCGGCGGCCTAATCCTTCGAAGATTCTAAACAGCGTACCTAACTGTATGTCGGCCTTTCCATTTTCGAGGCGAGAGATGTAGGTTTTCTTCGTACCAATCTTCTCGGCCAGTTCCTCTTGCGTGAGTCCTGCGCGTTTGCGCTCTTCCTTGAGTGTCTGGGCAAGGCAAAAAGCCTCAGTCTCGCGGTCAAACTCTTCGCGTGTCTCGCTGCCTACCTTGCCGAACTCTACATCCAGCAATTCGTCGAGGCTACTGCAATTCATAAGGGCATTTTCTTTTGACTTATCCATAACTATTTGTTGTTAAAATATTCATTCATTAGCCGTTCGGCCTTATCAATCTCACTTGCGGGAGTCTTCTGTGTCTTTTTCTGAAAGCCGTTGAAGAGAACCACCAATGATCCTTCGTCAAAACAGCAGAATACTCGATAGATATTTCCAGCATATTCGACACGGATTTCATACAGTCCTTTTTTGCCCTCTATGCTCTTTAATATTGAGACTGGCAATCGGTCTATCGTCTGAATCCAAACCAACGTTTGCGCTATCTTACGCCTTACCTTATCGGTCTGCGCCACGAAGAATTCGTTAAAATAGTGCTTGTAAAATTTGATTTCACGTTTAGCCATAAATTCTATCGCTATTAATTTAACGACAAAGTTAACGAAAAAGTTTACTTCTACAAAGAAAAATCGACTTTTCTTCCCTGACCACCCCTACGATAGCGCCTTGCGCCTCTTTCGCGAGGAGATGCACCAAACGCGCGGACTATGGGATGCGATGGTAGCTCAAGGCTACAAGGAGAAGAAGAAGGTGCTCACCCGAGCACAAGTGAAGGTGATAGTAAAGTTTCTCGACCCGCCGATTTAATCCAAGGCGGTAGAATGTAAATACCCCAGTCTCATGGTTGAGGCTGGGGTATATATGTGTCTTTTTCGTTTGGGACTTCACTAATAGCCTTCGCGGTACTTGCCCTCTTCCTTGTCGGTGAGCATGCTCAGGTAGGAGTTGTAGCGCGACTGGCTGATGCGGCACTCCTCCACGGCTTGGCGCACGGCGCAGTGGGGCTCGTGGGTGTGGGTGCAGTTGCCATAGCGGCAGTCGGCCGAGATAGCGAAGATCTCGCGGAAGTAATGGCCTATCTCCTCCTCCTCCATGTCGAAGGTGCCGAAGCCTTTGACGCCGGGGGTGTCGATGAGCCAGCCGCCCTCGCCGAAGGGGAACATCTCGGAGAAGGTGGTGGTGTGCATGCCGGTGTTGTGGCGCTCAGATATCTCGGCTGTGCGCAAGCGGAGGTCGGGTAGGAGGGCGTTGATGAGGGTGCTCTTGCCTACGCCGGAGTTGCCCGAGAGGAGGGTGGTCTTGCCACGGAGGGCGGTACGCACGTGGTCGAGCCCCTCGCCATTGAGAGCCGACACGCAGGAGCAGTCGTACCCAATGGTGCGGTAGAGGTGCACGATGGCATCGAGGTAGCGGCGCTCGGCCTCGTCGTAGCGGTCTACCTTGTTGAACACGATGTGTACGGGGATGCGGTAGGCCTCGGCGGTGGCGAGGAAGCGGTCGATGAAGGTGGTTGAGGTCTCGGGATAGTTGATGGTGACGATGAGCAGGCACATGTCGACATTGGCGGCGAGGATGTGCGACTGCTTCGAGAGGTTCGAGGCGCGGCGGATGATGTAGTTGCGGCGCTCTTCGATATCGGTGATATAGGCGATGCCATCGACAGGCTCAGTGAGCACAACCCTGTCGCCCACGGCCACAGGGTTGGTGCTACGGATACCTTTGAGTCGGAAGTTGCCCTTGATGCGGCAATCGATGAGGAGGCCCTCATCGGTCTTCACGATGTATTGGCTGCCGGTGTTCTTGATTACGAGTCCAAGCATATATAAATTAAAAATTGAAAATTGAAAGTTGAAAATTATTGTAAGCCAGCTCGCCAACGACATCATCGCGGAGCCTGATTAGCTTCGCTGAGCGATTAGTAAGCAAGCTTACATTGCGCTCGCTTGCACGAGCCTTTTTAATTCTCAATTCTCAATTTTCAATTCGTGTTACACGGTCATGATCTCTTTCTCCTTGTCGGCGTAGAGCTCTTCTACCTTCTTTACGTACTTGTCGTGCAACTTCTGGAGCTTCTCTTCGCCATCCTTCTGCACGTCTTCGGGCATACCGTCCTTAACGGCCTTCTTCAGTGCATCGATGCAGTCGCGACGAGCGTTGCGGATGCTGATCTTAGCGTGCTCGGCTACCTCCTTACACTGCTTGGCGAGCTGCTTACGGCGCTCCTCGGTGAGAGGGGGGATGCCGAGGCGGATGATCTCACCGTTGTTCTCGGGCATGATGCCGAGGGGTGAGTCGATGATGGCCTTCTCGATGATGCGGAACATGCTCTTGTCCCAAGGCTTGATGGCGATGGTGCGTGCATCGGGGGTGGTGATAGAGGCTACATTGGTAAGGGGTACCATGCTGCCGTATGAGTCTACGCGGATGCCGTCGAGGATGCGGGTGTTGGCTTTGCCGGCACGGATGCGGGCGAGCTCGTCTTCAACGTGGAGGATGGCCATTTCCATCATCTCTTGTGCTTCGTTCAAGTATTCTTGCATATGTTTTTAGTTTTTTAAGTTTATGAGTTTTTACGTTTAATAGCCAAAGGTAGGCGGTTTTTTTCTTTTATGCAATAGTTTGGGGTTTATATAAATAAATATAACGTAAAATGATGAGATTTCGCGCTTTTCGTTTCGCCGTTTAGGAATAAAACGATATATTTGCATAATTTTGTATCGTACGTCTACATACTATGGAACAACATATAATAGAATTGCTGGATAAGTTGCCGCCCATCTCGCTGGATGAGATGAAGGACATAAAACTGATGAACCGCATAGACAAGAAGTACTTGGCTACGATAGACCAGTTGAAGCAGTTGCTCGTGCTGGCGCAGGGCAAGTACATGGTGCAGCAGATTGATGGCAAGCGATACAACCGTTACCACACGATTTACTTGGACACTCCCGATGAGGAGATGTATACGATGCATCACAACGGACGACTTGTGAGGCAGAAGGTGCGTGTGCGCACTTACATGGACTCGGACGATACCTTCCTGGAGGTGAAGAACAAGAACAACCACGGCCGCACCAAGAAGAAACGCATGAGCGTGGGCAGTGTTGACACCCTCGTGGCCGATGGGGGCGACACCCTGCTGGCCAAGCATGCACACTACCTGCTGGCCGACCTGGTGCCCAAGGTGGAGAACCGATTTGAGCGTATCACGCTGGTGAACATGGCCAAGACCGAGCGCCTCACGATAGACTGCCATGTGAAGTTTCACCACTGCGAGACGGACATGCATAGCACCTATGACCGACTGGTGATCATCGAGCTCAAGCGCGATGGCAACGTGTACTCGCCGGTGAAGGACATGCTGCGCGAGCTGCGCATCAAGCCGTCGGGATTCAGCAAGTACTGCATAGGATCGGCACTCACCAACCCGAACCTGAAGCGCAACCGATTCAAACCGAGATTTACAAAGATTGAAAAACTATTAAACAAATACTAAGATTATGGGAAACTTATTGAACCTGATTGCCGGCGGGGCTAAGAGCCTCGTGATGGCTGCCGAAGAGTTGGACATGGACATGACAACCTTGACTGATGCTGCGACTACATCGGTGATGGCCGACTGGGGTGGACTGGCTGAGCTGCTCATCCGCTTCGTGCTCAACACACTTGTGATAGGTATCATCGTACGTGGCTTCTACTACCCGAAGAGCAAGCGTCGCGACTACTTCTTCACCTTCCTGCTGATTGCTATCAGCGTGTTCCTGCTCATCTTCCTCATGGGTGGCGTGAAACTGAAGATTGGTTTCGCCCTTGGCTTGTTTGCCATCTTTGGTATCATCCGCTACCGCACCGAGTCAGTGCCCATCCGTGAGATGACATACCTCTTCCTCATCATCGCCGTGAGCGCCATCAACGGCTTGGCTACCAGCATCAGCTACGTAGAACTGCTGGCTACCAACCTGCTCTTCATCGGCTCTATCTGGGCATGCGAGAGCAACCACTGGGTGAAGCACGTGGCAAGCAAACTGGTGATGTATGATAACATCAGCCTCATCACTCCCGACAAGGAGCCCGAGCTCATCGCTGACCTTAAGAAACGTACCGGACTCGATATCCTGCGCGTAGAGGTGGGCGCCATCGACTTCTCAAAGGATACCGTGATTGTGAAGATCTACTACGAGCCCCTCACCAATGAGGTGAACAGCGTGAATCAGGTAGGCCGCTTGCCCAAGGCGGGATAAGGATAAAGTAGCGTTGCATGTATGTATCAAGACAAACCTTGTGCATACATGCAATGTTTTTTATAGGTAGGTGCTGCATTTTAACGCAAAACCGAGTGAAGATTTCAGAATCTTTTCAGAATTGACCGACACCTTTGCTGTGTAAAATGTAATAAACTATGAAAAGTGTAAGACGTATATTGGGCACTGCGTGCCTGGTGATGGCAGCCTCTACCGTGGCTGCACAGAGCGACTTTGGCGTGTGGACGAGCATCGAAGGCTCGACCAAGCTGAACAAGAAATTAGAGCTCTCGCTCGAGGGTGAGTATCGCACTCAGGACATGACGACCATGACGGAGCGCGTGTCGGGCGCGGTGAACCTCTCGTATAAGGATAAGAAGGTGCCCTTCCTCAAGGCCGATGTGGGGTATACCTTCATGTATATGCAGTATATGGGCGACACGGAGGTGAAGTACCGCACCGACGAGGAGGGCAACTATGAGCTGGATGGCGAGGGTAACCTCATCCCCAAGCACATGAACGTGGATGCTCCCTACTGGACGGCACGCCACCGTGCTACCGCATCGCTCACCGGCTCGTTCAAGCTGGGCCGCTTCAAGTTCTCACTGCGCGAACGCTACCAGTACACCTACCGCATGGCGGCAGAGTGTGACCGCGAGCGTTACTATTATCTCTACTTCCCTCCAGTGTATGAGATGTGGGATGAGACCCCCGAACAGATGGTGGATGAGAAGGTCGCCAAGAGCGACCATAAGCTGCGCTCGCGCCTCCAGGTGAGCTACAACATCAAGGGTTGTCCGCTGGAGCCCTTCGCCGAGGTGGAGGTATACAACGAACTCGACAATGCCCTGGCACTCGATAAGGTGCGCTACACCGTGGGCACGGAGTATAAGATCAATAAGGAAAACAAGCTGAAGGTATACTATCGCTACCAAGACTATGCCGGCATCGATGAGGTGAACGGACATGTATTGGGACTTGGCTATGCCTTCGAATTCTAATCATATAATATTATAAAGTATAATGAAACGTAATTTATACCTATTATTTGCATTGCTGCTTGCAGGTGCTGTGCAGGTAAAGGCGCAGCAGATGGTTGTTGTTGCTGGAGAAAGTTCAAACACTCATTGGGAATATCCTTATGATGATGCCAAAATAACCTTTTCTGATGGACAGATGTTGTTTCATCTTAAAGGGAAAGTGACTAATACGTATAATATAAAGGATATAGAGAGAATCTATTTCTTTGTGTATGATGCTGCTGTGGATGCGATGCCAACTGCAGAAACTATGTCGTATTCTTCACATAAAGAGGAAGTCTCCATCAATGCTAATCCAGGAACTTTGGTTACCATATATCATGCCAATGGCGCTAAGGCGATCTCGCATATTCAAACCATTGCAAATGCACCTATCAGCGTGGCACATCTTCCCGCAGGTGCATATGTGATTGTTGTTGGTGGTAAAACCCTTAAATTTGTAAAGCAATGAAGCGACTGATACTTTTTTCTTTTGCCCTTATGACAACAATGATGTCATGGGCTGACCTTGCTGCCCCTGCTGATTTTCGTGTAGTGTGCAAGGATGGTACATCTGCCAATTTCCCAGGTGTTGGTACTGAGATGTACTTCAATGAAGAGGGAACCATATTGTATATTGTCAATGATGGCGAAGCGTATGGATCACCGGGCCAGTTTTCAGTGAGTTACGCAGTCGATGGCATCGAGGCTATTGAGTTTGCTGAGGGCTTTGCCTACGAAGGCAAGTATAGCTACGACGGTGCTCATGTAGACGTTGCTTTCGACCCTGCCGACGACACTTCGTATAGCGAGGTGAAGGATCAGGTGATTACCGATAAGAACCACGACGACTACGGTGACTACATAGAAAACTATGCTCCTACCAACCGTATCACCATTGCATACAACGGCGAAGCGGCTACAGTAACGGGCAAGGTGACTGGTGTGACGGTCATGCAGAAGGGTGCTCATGTTACGGTGCTCTCTACCAAGAAGAACATCGCCTATACCTTGAAGGGTACTACCGCGAACGGCTCGTTCAAACTCTACTCTGACTATAAGACGGAGGTGACACTCGAGGGCGCCGATATCACCAACCCCACGGGTGCGGCTATCAATATCCAGTCGGGCAAGACCATCATGGTGAAGCTGGCCGACGGCTCTACCAACAAGTTGGCCGATGGCGCTACCTATACCATGACCACGGGTGAGGACCAGAAGGGTGCCTTCTTCAGCGAGGGTCAGCTCATCTTCTCAGGTACTACTGGTTCGCTGGAGGTGAAGAGCATTGGCGGACATGGTATCGTGAGCGACGACTATGTGCGTGTGCGTGGCGGTAACATCAGCGTCAGCTCAGTGCGCGATGGTATCAACACCAACGACCGCTTCATCCAATCGGGTGGTACACTGACTGTGGATGCCCAGGAGGATGGTCTCGACATCGGTAAGGGATACATCGAGATCAGCGCGGGTAAGCTCACGGTGAACAGTGGTGACGAGGGCATCACAGCCTCGTACGAAGGCGAAGACAATGGTACGGTAGATGCTGCTATCACTCCCTATATCGCTATTAAGGGCGGACTGGTGAAGGTGACCACTACGGGCGACAAGGGTCATGCCCTGCGTGCCATGTCGACTCTCACCATGACGGGCGGTATCGTGCAGGCTACTACCAAGGGTGCCGGCTCGAAGGCGCTAATGAGTGAGGCTGATATGAAGCTCACCGGTGGTAAGGTGACTGCCTTCACCGAGGGTGCTGCATTGTATGAGGCCGACATCAAGGAGTTGTCTTCATCGGCTGCTATCCGTAGCAAGGGTGTGCTCACCATAGAGAACATGACCGTAGGTGTGAAGAGCATGGGCGAGGGTGCCAAGGCTATCAACAATGTGGGCAACATTGTGCTCAAGAATAGCCAGGTGACGGCAGTGGCCTCGGGCTCGACCTACCAATCGAATGGCTTGGATTCACGCTCGCGCGGTGTGACTACCGATGGGAATATGACCCTCAGTGGCGGTGCACTCAAGGTGCGCTCATACGATGATCCCTTGCAGGTGGGCGGCGCGCTCAGCTTCGAGAATGCTGCGGTGTACACAGCATTCAAGGTGGGCAAGTGATTGCAATATCGTGAATAAAAATAGAGAGGGAGTGCCGGATGGCGCTCCCTCTGCTTATATATATGTATGGGTGGGGTTACACGAATACGATGGGCGAACAGATGCCGAGCAGGGTGCTCACGGCCGACCAGCCGGCAATCTCGGAGGTGGCACTATAGACATCGATGACGGCATGCACCTGCTCGTTCTTGATCTCTACGCGCTGGGTGTCGCCCACGAAGCCGGGGGTCGACTGCATGGTCACATGCATCTGCTCGGGACCTACAGAGGCGCGTGAGGCGGCTACGGTGACGTTGACCTTGGTGGGGAAGAGGGCGATGGCCTCCTTGGCGGTGCCGGTGAACACGGTGCACTGCTCTGTCTGCAGGGCTTCGTCATACACGGCTGTGCCACGCAAGGCATTGGGACCCTTCTCGTTGAAGAAGCGGGCGGTGGCACCTCCCATGAGGGTGGCGGTTTGCAACACATCGAAGCCTCCCGTAGCACCCGACACGACATGTACGCGTGTGCCGTGGGCCTTGGCGGCCTCTATCACCTCGGCATAGAAGGCATCGTCAGCAAAGGCGCCGATGGAGAGTGTCACGATGGAGCTGCCTCCACGAAGGGCGGGCAGGGCGAGTTCGCGCATGGCGGCAGGCGAGGCTGCCTCGACGATATACTGGGGCTTGAGCGCAAGCAACTGCTCGATGGTGTCGCATACTGCGGGGGTGCCGGCATGCTGGGGCATACGAGCGGCAAGGGATTCGGCCTTGTCGCGGGTGCGTGAGTAGAGGCCTATGAGTTCATACTCGGCAAGGATGCCGCTGGCTACCGCATCGGCTACGATGCCGCCCAGTTTGCCACAACCTACGATGGCGAGGGTCTTCTTTGTCATAAATCGTTTAATGAGAATTTCTGTGTAAAGATACTGCTTCGGCGCCATATATGTGGCATGGGGTCTTGAAATTTTTAGGAAATATGGGAATTCTATTTGCATTGTGCATAAAAAATAGTAGATTTGCACATAGAATAGGCATTGCGAACAGATAAAATCGACAACATATAATTCACAACACGAATGGCAAAGTTTAAAAGAATCCTTCTTAAGCTCAGTGGCGAGAGCCTCATGGGTGAGCAGCGCTACGGAATTGACGAAAAGCGCTTGGGCGAATATGCTGCCCAGATTAAAGAGATACACGCTATGGGCGTGCAGATTGGTATCGTGATTGGTGGTGGCAACATCTTCCGTGGTCTCACAGGTGCAGGCAAGGGCTTCGACCGTGTGAAGGGCGACCAGATGGGTATGCTGGCTACGGTGATCAATAGCTTGGCATTGAGCTCGGCTCTCACAGCCATCGGCGTGAAGGCACGTGTGCTCACCGCTATCCGCATGGAGCCTATCGGCGAACTCTACACCAAGTGGAAGGCAATCGATTGCATGGAGGCTGGCGAGGTGGTAATCCTCAGCGGTGGTACGGGTAACCCCTACTTCACTACGGATACGGGCTCTTCATTGCGTGGCATCGAGATTGAGGCCGACGTGATGCTCAAGGGTACTCGCGTGGATGGTATCTATACCGCTGACCCCGAGAAGGATCCTACTGCTACCAAGTTTAGCGAAATCACCTATGATGAGATCTATACACGTGGCCTTAAGGTGATGGACCTCACCGCTACTACCATGTGCAAGCAGAATAACTTGCCTATCTATGTGTTCAACATGGATGTGGTGGGCAACCTGAAGAAGGTGATGGACGGTGAGCCTATCGGTACATACGTGCATAACTAATCAGAGGACATAGGCGCGGCGAAGGGCTGTGCTGATGTAAAAGAAAAGAAATAGGGTGCGGAGATTCCGCACCCTATTCTCTTTATGGTTGGGGTTGTGTTATCGGATGATCATCTTCTTGCCATCAAGGATGTAGATGCCGGGGGTGGGCATGCTTACGGGACGGCCCATGAGGTCGTAGAGCTGGCTACTTGTGGGGACGGTGATGGGGGGGATGTCGGTCATGGTGCCGGCCTTCACGAAGAGCCAGGTGCCGCTGCTCTTGGTAGACATCTGTACATAGCCTGAGGCATTGGGAAGCCATGCGCTGCCCTCAGTGCCTGTGATGGCAAATCCGCTCTGCTCGGCATTGAGTGCGAGTGTGTAGAGCTCGGGGAGTGCGTTCGATCCGAGGTCAACGGCAATATTGGTCTTTCCGCTTACGGCATGTACCTCACGTCCGCTCTTAAGGTTGCCGATGTAGTACTGTCCCTCAGTTTCTGTAGGCAAGAAATACCACAGATAAGCAGCTTCGCCTTCGTCCTCAATAGCATAGGTGGGCTCGAAGTCGTAGGTGCGCAGATACTTGAGGTAACGCGGCGAGGTTTGGTCGTAGGCAAGGTACTGCGCCTTATCTACTGAGTAGATGTAGTAGAGCACGCGCTTCTCTCTGGTTGAGGTCTCGGGAAGGTAGAGGGGCTTCTCGTAGCTTGCCGCGAGCTGCTCGATGAGGGCGCTGACTGCGCTGATGAGGCTCTGATAGTTGTCGATGATGTTGTCGGCATGGTAATAGTCGAATACATAGCCCTGCAGCTCGGTAGCCCAAGCAAGGAGGGTGTCGGCACCGACGAGCGGTGTCACATCGACTTGTATGTTGATGGGTGTAGCATCGTCAATGCTGGTGTTGTAGTCGGCAATCAGTTCGCTCAAGATGTTTTCAGCACGTGTGATGAGCTTCTCGAGTTGTGCTTCGAAGAGCTCGGTTTGTCCGTCAACGATGGTGGTAAGTGTCCAGTACGACGCTGTGGCCTTGGAATCCCAACCCACTACGGCCTTGCTGGCATCGCAGTGCATGGCGCCATGGCTTTGTGTGGGGTCGGCGATGAGGAAGGTGCCGTTGCCATTGTCGGTGATCTCGAAGGGGAGGGCATCGCTGGTGGTGGTGGCGGTGGCGGTCACCTGTGCGCTGGTGCCGATGGTGGTGACATACTTGCCGGTCTCCTTGTTGAGGATGTAGAAGAAATTGGGCTGGCCCGCAGGCTCGAAGGCCCACTGCTTGGCCTGGCTACCTGCAGCATCGGCTATGGTACAGCGCAGCTTGGTGCCCGAGGTAGCGATGGAGTAGCTGGTGTGCTGTGCATTGGTGATAGAATACCAGTTGGCTGCATAGATCTCCTGCTTGGCATTGGTGAGGGAAGCGATACGCTGCAGCTCACCGTTGAGTAGTACGGCCCATTCACCGTAGGTATGTGCACTCTGATCCTTGTTGGTGTAGGCTGCGTTGGCTTCACCTAAGAGGGCGCTCAAGGTTTCAACTACCGAACCGAAATAGTATCCGGGCTTCATGCCGGTAGCGTCGCTCAGTGCAATCACGGCCTTTGCCTCGGCAATGGCGCTCTTGAGGGCGGCGTATTGCTGCTCTTCATTGCCTCCTTCGGCTGCAGAGGGTACTACGACATCGGTACCATCGGCTTGGGCGGCAACGATGATGATGTCTTGTGAGGCTACTTCGTCGGGTAATGTAAAGGTGTAGTTGTTTGATCCGTAGAGGAGGGTGTTGTCGTCCTTGGCATATACCTTGAAGCCTACTGCTCCGCTACCTTCAGAGAGGGTGATCTTGGCGCCCGACTTGTTGTAAAGATAGCCGCTGGCCTCGACTGAGGTATCCATGAAGTCGGTGTAGTGGCCTACGTTACCCGCTTCGCCTACACGTACGGCATTGCCATGGTGCAGTTTGTTTCCCTTGCCACCATCGGTACGAGCCTCTGCCTTTACGCGGTCCTCGATGAAAATGATGGAGGGTGCCTTGGGGTATTGGGCGGCATGGGCGAGGAACTCCTGCACGTCGCTCTCACGGGTGGTGAGGTAGAAGTCGCCGTAGTCGCCGATGTGTTGCTTGTCGGTGAGCTCAAGATAACCCCAGAAACGGAAGAACTCTGAGAGGTCCATCTGTGCTACGTCGCAGCAAACCTTGGCAAAGAGCAAGAGGTCTTCGTCGCCGTTTACATAGTTGGCATAATACTGAGGGTCACGTGCCTTCAACGGAGTGGCACGCATGGCCTTGAATACGCGGGGATAGAAGGTGGTGTCGCCCTTCACTTCATGGAAGTAGAGGTAGAGCTGCCAGAACAGACGCATGGTAGTGGCTCCATCGCGCAGAATGTAGGGCGTGTGCTTTCCATAGTCTGTGAAGATGGTGTTGTTGCCGCTACCACGTGAGGTGTATCGGCCCAACTTGTAGAGGGTGAGGTTAGAGAAGAAGTTGTTTGTAACCTCTGACGTTCCTACCGATTGGATGGCGGCTTGGTGCACGTGACCGTTCTCGTGGGCAGGACCCCAGCAGTTGTCGGCATTGCTCATCATGCTCTCGTAGGGGAGCAGGTTCTTGATGTAGGTCTCGGCATACTGGGTGCGGTAGTGGGTGGCCGATTGGTAGCCTGTGGTGAGGGAGATGGCGCAGCCCAGGTTGTTGAACTTGCTGGGGAATACATCCTCGATGCCGAGCATGTCTTGTTGCCAACGGTACATGTCGTCCCACCAGCCGATGGCATCGGTGATGGTGGTGGCGCAGCATTCGGTGATGTACTTGCGGCTCATGTGGAACATGATGCGATCGCCCTTGACCTGTACGACGTCGCCCGTGAAGAGGTTGGTCTTCATGTCGATCCAGTCTGCATCGGTGTGCTGGGCCTTGTCCCAGTAACCATTCACTACGCCCTGCTCAACGTGGATCTTCAGCGCGGGGTAGTCGGTGATGAGGGTCTCGCTATCGAGCGAGGTTGTGCCTACGTATTGGATGAAGAGGTTAGAGAAGTCCTTCTTCACGGGTACCATGTTAAGACCCTTCTTCAGAGCCTTGACCTCTCCCTGGATGCTGGTGCCGCTGATAACTTCGGCTTCGAGCTTGGCGCCTTGGGGGATATCGTTGCCTACGAAGATGTAGAGTACGTCGCCGGCATTACCATATACACCGGTGGGATTGTTGATGCGGCTATACTTCTTGGTGTAGAGCTTTTCGCCCCAGTAGTCGGCATCGGCATAGGCCTTGTAGTCGCGGATGCGGAACTCGGCTTCGCGGTGTCCCCAAGCCTGATTCTTGATCTTTACGGCCATCTCCTGCAGTGTGGCGGGCAGGGCGCTCATGGCTGTGCGCAGCGCCTCGTCGCTCATGGTTGCATAGGTAGACTGCAGCTCGGTGCAGGTGAGGTCGGTAAAGAAGGTGGGGAGCAGGGTGTTGTACTCGTCGATGTGGTTGATCAACTCGAGCTTGGCCTGGTACTCTTCATAGAAGGCCTGGAAGGCAGCCTGCTGTAGGCTCATGGCTTCGGCAGAGATGGTGACCTCCTCGAAGTGCCATTGTGAAGCTGCATTGGAGGCATCCCACCAGCGTACGATATTGTTGCCGTTGTCGAGGTGCAGGTAGGCATTTTGGGCTTGACCGATGGAGTAGCCTGTGCCTGATACCAATTTGATATACATCGGTGTCTGCTCGGTACTGGTAGGATATATTTGTGTAGATTGCTGGGCGCAAGGCTGCAGGTACTGACCCGAGTAGGCGTTCTGTACCAGGTAGCCGCTACCGCTCTCTTGTAATAGCCAAAGTTGCTTGAAATCGTTTGCAGCGGCATCGACCGACACGAGTTCGCGTGCGATACCATCTTCGCCAATCACTTTATCGCTCTTCCCATTGTGGATGCGGTATACCTTACCCGATTGGGGGGTGGTGTAGGCTGCATGGAGTGATGCTATTCCCAGAAGAAGGAATAGGCATGTCATCAGGGTTGATCTTCTTTTCATAGGTTGCAAGTCTTCTTTTTTTTGTAAGTGGTTAGTGAATGTTTAATAAATGAAGATTAGTTATAAGGTTATTGCATGTGCATGATGGTTCCTTGTGGGGTGACACCTTCGCTGCTGATGTCGAACTGTTTTGAATAGCTGTTGTTGTAGAATGTCACGATGGTTTCGCCTTGTGCATCGGTTGTCAACGAGGGATTCCAGTAGAGTGTGCGGCGATAGTCGACATCACCCTGGATGGGGCCATCGGGGTATTCGGGCGCATAGAACTCGGGTATCTCGGAGTAGCCGCGGAAGGTGGTTTGGCGTTGGCCCTTGGCCTTTGATTTGCGTAGGCCGCTAGGATACATGGCAATGTCGATGACATACAATCCTGAAGAGAAGGAGGTGGTATCACCACTTTGAGGGTGTCGCAACTCCTCCATGAGTTCCACGGAGAGCACTTCGCGCACAAAGGGGAGCGAGGGGTATTCAAAGGGATCATCATATACGATGATTGACTTCACATCCTGCATGTCGATATCGAAGCCTGGCGTGTAGCTCGCCTTTATCCATTGCTTGTCTTCGTCGTGCAGATACCATAGCACACGGCGGTTGTTGATGGGGCACTGCTTTATGGACCACGCAATCATTTCATCGCGTGTGGTGAGGTCTGGCGGTATCACTCCATCGTACTGCGAGTAGTCGATATTGTATCCCTTGTCTTTCAGATAGTCGCGCACCATGTAGGTGTAGCGTCCTTGGTCGAGATGGAACTCGGTATCTTCCTCGGCATTGTAGGCTTTGAAGGTGAGGAAGTCAATGTACTTCTTGCGGCCATGCACATCTACATTCTCCAGCAGGAATGTGGTGTCGGGGATATCCTGTAACATGGGGTCTTTTTTCGTGGCTGATGCTGTGAGGTCAGATATCGCATGTTCGGGCAGATAGGTCTCTGCCGTTTCGTAGGCACGTGTGGCGGGGCGTGAGGCGCGGTCGAGGCGCATGCGGCAGTCGATCTGCTTGCCCTCTTCCGTGGCCGAGAGGAACATATCCCATGAACCTACAAACTCCTCGACGGAGAAGCCGAAGCTTCCGCTCTCATCGGTCACTACCGTGCTCTCTTGTGTCTTCGAGCGGTCGGGCGAGTAGAGACGCATCTTGACGGTGGCTCCCTCGATGGGCTTGTCCTTCATGCGGCCCAGCAGGTAGCCATCGATGACGAGTCCGTCCTCTACATAGTGCTTGATATAGAAGGGCTCTACGCGTGCCATTTGCGTCCAGTTATAGCGTGTCCAGCCTTGTACCATCATCAGGAGGTCGAGGGCGCGGGTGTGCTCAGCATCGTTTGCCTCGAAATAGTATTCGGGGTGGTGGATATATCCCTTCAGTTCCGAAGATAAGAGCATGTTGGTGTATACATTATCGGCATAGGCGGTGCCGAGGTTCTTGCCATCGCGTACGGCCAGTGATATGGTGGCGGGCAGCGGAGTACCCTCGGGCGAGGTGGTGCGTATGGCCATATCTACCTTTGCAAAGGGCTCGGGGTGTTGGCTCGATGGGGTGATTTCGATGGTGCCGGCTTCGATGCCGTTGTTGATAAACAGGTGGCGCTGAGCTAAGATGCTGCCGGCAGAGTTGAATATGGTCAGTTGGTGCACACCGGTGGGTAGTCCCTCCTTAGCGATGTTCCATGTAGCTGCTCCTTGACGTATCGATAGGGTGTCAAAGTAGCATGCTTTACCACGGCTCAGGAGCATGATGCCCAACAGTTCGTCGGGGCAACCGGCATAGCCGCTGAGCATGCCTCGGATATGTTGGTCGCGCAGGTTGTCGACGCGTATTGTGTAGGCTTCGCTCTCGGGCTCGGGGAGGCGGAAGGTGTGTTCCTTGCCTTCATAGGTGACGTTGATCTGATGACGCCTCTTTGTGGGGGTAAAGGTGAAGTGACCCATGCCATCGTGCAGGGTCTCTATAACGATGGGCTGATCGCCTTCAAGCTGTCCGCTCACAGAAACTCCCATGCCGTTGGCGTCTGTAGCCTTGAAAGCTACGCGGCAAGGCTGACCCATGACCAGATGGCCACCCTCGGGGTAGAATGTGAGGTTGATATCTTTGGACTTCGTTGCTTCGGGGCGTTGCACGTCGTAGGGGTTGTCCCAACGCTGCATGATGGGGTTGCTGTAGTCGCCCTCCTTCTTAGGAGATTCGTATACGGGGAATACGCGGGAGAAGACACCGGCACTGTCGAAATTGAGCATGGTGCGGGTGTAGGCTCTGACCTCGTAGAATCCGCTGGGGAGTGCCAACACACCGCGTAAGGCACGTGCCTGATCGGTGGATGCGTCTACCAAGGGCAATGAACCATGTGCGCGGCCATTCTCTACCTTGAGCTTCAACTGCTTGAGCACTACGCCGTTGGGTGAAAGCAACTCTACATAAAGCACCTTGCTGGAGGCGGGCATGTGCGTTGCAGCATCTACCACATAGGCCGAAAACCAGATGACGTCGCCTTGAAAGTAGGCGGTATTGTCAAAGTGGAGATACACCTTTTCTTGTGGACATATCTGGCTGAATTGGTATACATTCTGTACGTAGGAAAGCAATGCTTGGAACGAGTTTGTCTGCGCTCGCAACACGGTCATGCAGCAGAATAGCAATGCTATGAGGGTGTATTTCTTCATGTTACTACAATATTATGATGCAAAGTAACAAGAATTATAGAAAAGTAACAAATATATTCAGGTTTTTTAAGAATAGACGTAGTCTATAGACCTATCGACGTGAGCTAAAGAACGCTTTCATCAGTGCAGCACACTCGTCGGCCATGACACCCGATACGACCTCTGTCTTGGGGTGGAGCGCATGTGGGGCAAATCGTTGGAATCCGCGCTTCTCATCGGCCGCACCAAATACGATGCGTTTTGTCTGTGCCCAACCCAAGGCTCCGGCACACATCACGCAAGGCTCCACGGTGACGTAGAGGGTACATTCATTCAAGTATTTCCCTCCTAAGTAGTTGGCTGCAGCTGTGATGGCCTGCATCTCGGCATGGGCGGTGACGTCGGTGAGCGTCTCGGTGAGATTGTGTGCACGTGCTATCACACGGCCTTGACATACGACAACGGCGCCTACGGGGACTTCGCCTTGTTCGTAGGCTTTGGATGCCTCATCGAGCGCCATCTTCATGTAACGGATGTCGTCGGTGCCAGTCATCAGCGGCGCATATCGTGTTCGTTAAACAATGTGGGGTAGTCCTTGTCGAGATTTTGATGAATGAAGGCAAGCAGTGTCTCGCGCATCCAACGGCTCTTGTTGGTGATTTTATACTTACGCAGATAACCATCGATGATGGCCATCTCCTCCTCGCTCACCAGACATACGACGCGTGAGTGGCGGGGTACCTCGTTCTGAGGCTTTTCTGCTGCTTTTTGCTTATTCTTCATCTTGGGGTATCAGTGATTGCAAAGGTATGTCTTTTTTTTCAGACGACCAAGCGATTGGCTACAAGGTTACTTCAGGCGTTCCATAAACTTGGCCTTGTCGACGATGAATCGCAGGTGCTCGCCCTCTCCGATGAGGCCCTCTTCGTCGCGAGCTACCACGGTGAAGCGCAACTTGCGTCCCTCAACAGCGGTCAGCGTAGCGGTAGCCGATACGGAGCGTCCGTGTGCCGTGGGCTTGAGGTGCGACGATGCAATGTGTCCGCCTACGGTCGTAGAACCCTCGGGCAGATGGGGCGCTACGGCCAGCATGGCTGCCTCTTCCATCAGTGCCAGCATGGCTGGTGTGGCAAACACGCGGAGGTCTCCGCTTCTCATATTCACGGCCAAGAGGTGCTCCTCTACGGTCTTGGTGCAGGTATAGGTAAGTCCAGCTTCTAACATAGTGCAATCGGTTTTGCTGGCAAAGATACTACATTCCTCTGAATAATGCTATAGCTCTCTTTGAATAGTCAATCCTAAGTGCTATCTTTGCGAAAGAAATAGTGATGTTAACCTTTTTAGTACTATGAAATACACACGAATAGCTTTGATGGCAATGCTATGTTGCAGTATGACCGCGATGGCCAACCATCGCCATGTGCAAACATTTAAGAGTGGCTGGAAATTCTCACGCACGGATGATGCAGCGGCTGTGCAGACTACCTTTGACGATAGCCGTTGGCAAGCTGTCACGGTTCCTCACGACTGGGCAATCTATGGGCCTTTTGATGCAAATAATGACCGACAGCATGTGGCCATCGAGCAGGATGGACAGAAGGAGGCTTTGGCTCATGCCGGACGTACCGGAGGCTTGCCTTTCGTCGGAGTAGGATGGTATCGCCTGCAATTTACTGCTCCTGAGTTTGGCGAAGGACGTCGTGCAACACTGCTCTTTGATGGAGCCATGAGTCATGCTCGTGTATGGCTCAATGGACACGAGGTGGGCTATTGGCCTTATGGCTACAATTCCTTCTATTTTGATGTGACTCCTTATCTTAATATAGGTGGAGAGAATACCTTGGCTGTGCGCCTGGAAAACTTTGAGGAGAGCTCGCGTTGGTACCCTGGCGCTGGCCTATATCGTAACGTGCATCTGATTGTGACCGATGAACTGGCCGTGAAGATGTGGGGAACCTATGTGACGACGCCCGTCGTGCGCGATGAGTTTGCCAAGGTCAATGTGCAGGTCGAGCTTGATGTACCTGAGAATATTGATCCGATGAAGGTGCGCATCCAGACCGACATTTACGATCCTGCTGGTCAGCAGGTTTTCATCGCCTCGACGCCCCTCGACTTCTACGAGAAGGACATCGTGACCGTTCGGACTGTGGTCACTGATCCCCAGCTATGGAGTCCCGATACGCCCAATCTGTATAAGGCTGTAACTTCAGTCCTGTACGACGCCGATACTACCGACGTGTATGAGACTACCTTCGGTATCCGTACCATTGAGATTGTGCCCGATAAGGGATTCTATCTCAATGGAGAGCGCACGCTCTTCAAGGGCACCTGCAATCACCACGATAATGGTCCCTTGGGTGCAGTGGTCAACACTACGGCAGTGCGCCGCAAGGTGCGCCTGCTGAAGGAGATGGGTAGCAATGCCTACCGTACCTCGCACAATATGCCCGAACCTGAGTTGGTGGAGGCTTGTAACGAGATGGGTATGATGGTGATGGCCGAGAGCTTCGACGAGTGGAAGCGTGCGAAGATGAAGAATGGCTACAACCGCGATTTTGCTCAGTGGATAGAACGCGATATCGTGAACTTGGTGCGCCGCTATCGCAACGATCCGTCTGTGGTGATGTGGTGCATGGGTAATGAGGTGCCCGACCAGGGTACGGGTGATGGTGGTAAGGTGTGTCGTATGATACAGGATATCTTCCATCGTGAGGATCCTACACGCCCTTGTACGGTGGGTATGGACCGTGTAGACCTGGTGCTGAAGAATGGCTTTGCCCATATTATCGATGTGCCTGGACTCAACTACCGCTCGCACTTGGTGCAGGAGGCCTACAAACGCTTGCCTCAGCAGGTGGTGCTCGGTAGCGAAACCGCCTCTACGGTAAGTTCGCGTGGCGTATATAAGTTCCCCGTAGCACGTCGCTCTATGGCGATGTATGATGATCATCAGTCTTCGTCGTACGACCTTGAGCATTGCGACTGGAGCGATCTGCCCGAGGATAACTTCATTCTTTACGATGATCTTCCCTATGGTATGGGTGAGTTTGTATGGACGGGCTTCGACTACCTTGGTGAACCTACTCCCTACTATACCAATTGGCCCAGTCACTCGTCGCTCTTTGGTATCATAGACCTCGCAGGCCTGCCCAAGGATCGCTACTGGCTCTATCGTAGCCATTGGAACAAGCAGGAGCATACCCTTCATATTCTGCCTCACTGGACTTGGCCCGGACGTGAGGGGCAGACAACTCCGGTGTTTGTGTATTCGGACTATCCTTCGGTGGAACTCTTTGTCAATGGTGTGAGCCAGGGTGTGCGCACCAAAGATCGTACGGTAGACATCGCTGCCACTGCAAATGATGAAAGCCGCAAGGCTTTGGCTCGTCAGCAACGCTACCGCCATATGTGGATGGATGTGGTGTATGAACCGGGTACGCTGCGTGCTGTGGCCTACGATGAGCAAGGCAATGCTTGCATGGAGCAGGAGGTGCAGACAGCTGGTGAACCTTATGCCATCGAATTGGTGCCCGAGGAGGAGCGACCCCTTGTGGCGGGTAGTGAAGATCTTGCTTATGTCACGGTGCGCATTGTCGACAAGCAGGGACGTCTATGTCCTCATGCACAGCACAATGTAAACTTCACGGTGAAGGGTGCCGGACATTATCGCACTGCGGCCAATGGAGACCCTGTCAATCTGCAGCCCTTCCATGAACCGCAGATGAAGGCTTTCAATGGTATGCTGACTGTGATTGTGGGCGAGCACGGTGAAACTGGTAAGATTACACTGAATGCATCGGCCAAGGGATTGAAGAAAGGTAAGGTCGAACTTAAGGTTGAGTAATTACATAGGCCACCTCTTTAAATAGGTAGCTGCGCAATGTGGCACGCTCATCTTCGAGAATCAGTCGCCCATCGCGCTCTACCTTACGTAGTGTTGCACTGAATTCACCTTGTGCATCACGGTAGGGGGCTGGTGTGTTGAGCCGGTAGAGTAGGGCATTGTAACGAACGTGGAGCGACTCGCGCTCGTATGTGTGTAGGAGTGCGAGAAACTCTTTGCAGATAGCCTGCAATAGCTCTTTGCGATTGATCTCATGTCCAAGGATCTGTACAAGTGACACGGGGTTCGGAGCATCGCTCTCGAAGTGTGCTTGGTTTACATTCAGGCCAATGCCGATGATTGTGCGCGATAGGTCTGTTCCACATAGGTCATGCTCGATGAGTATGCCTCCTAACTTTTTGTCACGGTAGTAGATGTCGTTAGGCCACTTAATGCGTATATCTTCCGTGTAGGCCGACAGTACATGGCTGAGGGCTACAGAGATGAGCTCGCAGATGACAAACTGCTCTGATGCTGATATGGAATCAGGCTTTATGACGAGGCTGAAGAGCAGGTTCTTTCCTGGCAGTGCTTCCCATGTGTTACCACGCTGTCCGCGTCCTGCCGTCTGATAATCAGTTGTAATGAGAATAGCCTCTCCCACTTGTGGGGAGAGGCCTTTTGCTATATTGTTCGTAGAGTCAACCTCTGCGAAGTGAAGTCTTTGGATGTTGCCGTTGTTCATGTGATGCTAATGTTGCCAAACATGAGGGTCAACACGTCTCTCTTCGTTTAGAAGAATAGGCGGATGATATCGTTGAGGTTGGCGTAGATCATCAGTGCAAACAGGATAACCATACCAACAATCTGGGCACGCTCCAGGAACTTGTCGCTGGGCTTGCGGCGTGTGATGATCTCCACAAGCAGGAACAGTACGTGTCCGCCATCCAAAGCCGGGATGGGGAGTATGTTCATGAATGCAAGGATGATAGAGATGAAGGCGGTCATCATCCAGAAACTGTACCAGTCCCACTGGGCGGGGAATAGGCCGCCGATGGTGACAAATCCGCCGAGCGAGGTGGCTCCCTCCTTGGTGAAGATATACTTGAAGTCGCTCACATATCCTTTCAAGGTGTTCCATCCGTAGGCGATACCAGCGGGGATGGAGGCAAAGAAACCATACTCCTTGGTCTCATAGCTATAGGGGATGAGCACCGTGATGCCCATCTTGAATTCAGCGTCGGTAGCTACTGTGGTGGTATCGAGCATGCCTGCACGATCATATACTACGCGGAGGTCGTGGTTGACGATGTTGCCTTCCTGCTCCTGTAACTGTAGCTTGCTGAGCGCAGCAGCAAAGGTGGTCCATGTGCTGGCAGGCATATCGTTTACGCTGATGATATGGTCACCCTTAATCAAACCGGCTTGTTTTGCACCGCCATCGACAATGCTATCGATAACCATGGGTCTATAGAATGACACGAAGGGCAATGCATCCTTGTTGAAGTCGAGCAGGTTCATCTCCTCGGGCATGGTGATGATGGTCTCTGTGCCATCGCGCAGTACGGTAACTGTCTCGGCTGAGACAATAGCACGTAGCATATCGGTGCCATAGCGCTCAAACATCTCGCCATCAGCACTGAGGAGCACGTCGCCATCGCGGAAGCCTATGGCTTCGGCGCGTTCGTTAAACTCCATGCCATACTTGCTATTGTCGAGCGGGAGATACGAGTCGCCCCATTTGAAGAGTACCATAGCATAGATGAAGCATGCGAGGATGAGGTTGAAGCATACGCCGCCCACCATGATGATGAGGCGCTGCCATGCGGGCTTTGAACGTAATTCCCAAGGTTGTTCGGGTTGCTTCATTTGCTCTATGTTGAGGCTTTCGTCAATCATGCCTGCCAGTTCGACGTAACCACCGAAGGGGAGCCAACCCACAACATACTCGGTCTCGCTACGCTTGGGCTTGAAGCGCAGGATAGGTTTGCCGAAGAAGAGTGAGAAACGCTCTACGCGCACGCCGAAGAGACGGGCAAAGAGAAAGTGACCTAACTCGTGAAACACCACGAGGAGTGACAGTGAGAGTATCACCTGAAACAGTTTTATTAGAAATATGGGCATATCTGTTTATTGTTTAGTGTTGCTATCCGGATGGCTAATTTTTAACTTTCAATTTTTAACTTTCAACTTTTAATGAATATACTCCTCTGCAATGCGGCGGGCCTCAGCATCGGTGGCTACATAGTCTTCGTATGTAGGTGTGGTGATGAAGGCGGTCTTCTGCATGGTGCGCTCTATCACCTCGCTCATCTGCAGGAATCCGACGCGCTCCTTGAGGAAGGCTGCTACACATACCTCATTGGCTGCGTTGAGGATGCAGGGCATGTTGCCTCCGCGCTCCAAGGCCTCGAATGAGAGGGCGAGGTTGCGGAAGCGTACGGGGTCGGGCTGCTCGAAGGTCAGTGTAGAGAGTGTGGTGAAATCTACTCGCTGACTGCTGAGCGGCAGACGGTAGGGGTAGCTGAAGGCATACTGGATGGGTAGGCGCATGTCGGGGGTGCCGAGCTGTGCCTTGATGGATCCATCGGTAAACTGCACCATAGAGTGCACTACCGACTGCGGGTGTACTACGACCTCTATCTGCGAGGGAGTGACATCGAAGAGCCACTTGGCCTCGATGACCTCAAATCCTTTGTTCATCATCGTTGCTGAGTCGATGGTGATCTTGGCGCCCATGTCCCAATTGGGGTGCTTCAGCGCCTGGTCGCGTGTGGCATGCTGCAGCTGCTCCATGCTCCATGTGCGGAAGGGGCCTCCTGAAGCGGTGAGCAGTATCTTCTCTATGGGGTTATTGGCTTCGCCGGTAAGGCATTGGAAGATGGCCGAATGCTCAGAGTCTACAGGCAAGATGGGCACACGATGCTCGATAGCCAGCTGCGTGATGAGTTCGCCCGCTACCACCAGTGTCTCCTTGTTGGCCAAAGCAATAGCCTTGCCTGCTCGGATGGCATTCATCGTAGGACGCAATCCGGCATATCCAACCATCGAGGCGAGCACGATATCGATGGGCTCGGCCTCTACGACTTCGCAAAGAGCATTCTCGCCTGCGTATACCTTGATGGGGAGGTCGGCCAGCGCTTCGCACAATTTGGTGTAGTGTGCTTCGTTGGCGATGACTACCACGTCGGGCTGATGGCGACGTGCCTGCTCGATGAGCAGGTCTACACTGTTGTTGGCCGTGAGTGCGTATACCTCGTAGAGGTCGCTATGCTCTTCTATCACCTGTAGCGCCTGGGTGCCAATAGAGCCCGTAGAGCCGAGGATGGCTACCTGTCTTTTGGGCTTGTTATGTGTAGTCTGTGTATTCATTGTGCTTGATTAGAATGATATATATTGTGTGGGGTCGAGGGCGGTACCCTTGTGCCATAACTCAAAATGGAGGAACGACTCGTCGGCGTTCTTGCTCTTGCTTCCGATGGTGCCCAGTGCCTCACCCGCTTTCACCTTGGTGCTCTCATGCTTGAACACTGCATCCAGATGCTTGTATACGGTAACCAGATTGCCCACATGCTGTATGATGATGATATAGCCGTGGTCAGGGGTGTATCCGCTCATAAGGATGGTGCCGTCGAGGGCAACATTGACATTGTGGCTGGTGGCACTGGCGATATCGACGCCGAAATGGAGTTTGTTCGGGTCGAAAGCCTCTGCAATCAAGCCTCGCATGGGCGGGAAGAAATGCAGGTTGTCAATCTCACTCTTGGGCTGGCTCTGTGAGGTAAGGTTATACTTTTCGTTCTCTTCGTACTGACGTATAAATTCGCTCTCACGCTCGGTGCGTGCCATGAGGTCTGAACTGCGCAGGGCCGTGATGGAGTCGATCGTGCTTACCGAGTCGACCTTCAGTTCGCCTCGCAGAATGTCCTGAATGTTGGTGACGTAGAGCTGGTGGCGCATGACCGCTTCGCTCAGAGAGTCGATGCGGATAGACGATTCGATGATTTGCTGGCGCACTTGCGGGTTTACATATCCGGGCATGAGTGTCTTGAGAGGTGAGTAGAACAAGAGTAGCACCGTGATGCCGGCAATGAGGATTGTCAGTGTGAGGAGATGGAGCATCACGAAGAATCGTGACGTTGATATCCGATGCTCCACATCGCGTCCTCTATGTTGTGTGAGTATCACGTCATAACGGTGGAAAAATTGTTTCCAAAAGCCTCCGTTCTCTTTTTTCTTTCTTGTCATATTCGATGCGCTGTAGCAAATGTACGAAAAGTTTGTGACTATCCTTCTCTTACTGAATTATTCTAACAATCCTTCAGGAAGATTAAACATTATTAAGCGTTTGTCGTGGTCGATATCCTCGATAAACTCCTCTTGAGCGGGGACGAGTATCTCCTCTCCGTTGGGGCGCTCTATTACAAACAGGGTATTGATGGTGCTCTCGTCTACATCGACCAGTTCGCCCAGGTCACCATGTGTGGTGTCTTGTGCGGCAAAGCCGATGAAGTATTGCCAACTGAGTTCGCCCTCTTCGGCCTGCTCGGCATACGATTTGGGGAAATACACCATCTTGTTGGTAAACATGGCTGCTTGCTCCGAGGTGTCGATGCGTTCAAATTTGATGAGTGCCACCTCGTTGCTCTTGAAGCGGTACTCTTCGATGAAGAAGGGTACGAGGATGCCATCCATGTCGCACACGAGGTAGGGGCAGTCGACGCGGTCAAACACATCGTCGGTAAATGACAATGCCATCTCGCCCTGCACGCCATGAGTGCGGGTAAACTTACCTATGCAATATACTTCTTCGGGTCGTATCATAGTTCTACACGAGTTATGCGGGCGCCAAGGCGGTTGAGGCGCTCGTCGATGTTTTGATATCCGCGGTCGATCTGTTCAATGCGGTCGATGCGGCTGGTACCTTCGGCGCTCATGGCTGCGATGAGCAGGGCTATACCGGCACGTATGTCGGGAGAGGTCATGGTGCGTCCGCGCAAGCTGATGGCGTGGTCGTGACCATTGACAACAGCGCGGTGCGGGTCGCAAAGGATAATCTGTGCTCCCATCTCGATGAGCTTGTCTACGAAGAACAGGCGGCTCTCAAACATCTTCTGATGGATGAGTACGCTGCCCTTGGCCTGTATAGCGGTCACGAGCAATACGCTCAGCAGGTCGGGGGTGAGTCCTGGCCAGGGCGCATCAGCAATGGTCATGATAGAGCCATCGATGAATGAGTCAATCTGATAGTGCTCTTGGCTGGGGATGTAGAGGTCGTCGCCACGCTCCTCGATGATGATGCCGAGGCGGCGGAAGGCGTCGGGGATGATACCCAGGTTCTCCAGCGATACGTTGCGTATGGTGAGCTCGCTGCGGGTCATGGCAGCCATACCGATGAAACTGCCCACCTCGATCATATCGGGGAGCACAGTATGCTCGCATCCACCGAGCGATGGCACACCATGTATCACCAGGCGGTTGCTGGCGATGCCCTCAATCTTGGCACCCATGTGGCATAGCATGCGACATAGCTGCTGTATATAGGGTTCGCAGGCTGCATTGTATATGGTAGTGGTGCCTTCGGCCAGCACGGCAGCCATGATGATGTTGGCTGTACCTGTCACCGAAGCTTCATCGAGCAACATGTAGGTGCCCTTGAGATGTTCGGCTGTAAGCTCGTATACGCCTCTCTGCTCGTTGTAGGCGAAGCTTGCGCCCAATTTTATCAAGCCTAAGAAGTGCGTGTCAAGCCTTCTGCGGCCAATCTTGTCGCCTCCGGGCTTGCTGATGAGTGCGCGACCAAAGCGTGCCAACAGAGGACCCATGAGCATGACCGAACCGCGCAAGCTAGAGCATAGCTTCAGGAATTCGTCGCTCTGCAGGTAGCTCTCGTCGATGTTGGCAGCACAGAAGCTATATCGGCCTTCACCCAGGCGCTCCACCTTCACGCCCATGGCTTGCAGCATGGCGATGAGGTTGTTGACGTCCAGTATGTCGGGCACATTGTTTACCACCACCTTCTCGGGGGTGAGCAGTGTGGCGCAAAGTATCTGCAATACCTCGTTCTTCGCGCCCTGTGGGGTGATTTCACCCTGCAGGCGGTGTCCGCCTTCGATGATGAATGATGCCATTAGTGCTTCTTTTTATTTTTACGGTATTGGCCGTTGCGGTTCTTTTGGTTTTTCTGATTCTGCTGCGAGGGAGCGCGGTATACGCCCAGGTTGAGCTGGTCGGCATCGAGGCGTATCTGTCCGTTTGAGTATTCGTAGATGTCCTCGAATATTTTGCGGTCCTCTACGTTCTCCTTGTTCCACAGGATATATTCCTTCTTCATCTGCGCAGCGATGAGGCGTAGCAGTTGCATACGCTCCTCGCCCTCGGGCATCTCGCATGCCTTCTGTATCATCTCTTGCACGCAGCGTCCATAGTGCAGGTAACGGATGTTGCCTTTAGGGTATTCGATGCGCTGTGGAGTGGGGTGCAGGGCTTCGGCGTTGCTTACCTCATAGGGGTATTCGATGTCGAGCTTGAAGTCGGCCATCACCGCCAGGTGGTCCCACAGCTTGTGCTTGAAGTCGGGCATGTCGCGCAACTGTGGATACATGTTGCCCATCACGGCAATGATGGTGTTGGCGCAGCGTTGGCGTTCGGCACGATCCTCAATGGTGATGGCATGATCTACCATCTTCTGCACGGCACGTCCATACTCGGGCATCGGCAGATTTTTCTCTTGCGTATTATATTTCATTGATATGAATGATGATTCACTATAAAACTTTGTTCTTGGCCACGGTAGCCACAAACTCCTTCAGGTAGAAGGGCTCAAAGTAGGCCACGTCTTGGAATTCGTTGTTGTAGAATGCTCTGTCGGCAAGGGGGAACATCCAGTTTGCCAAGGGCTTTATGTTGTCTACGAATCGGGCATTGGGGTGTGTCAGCACCTTCTTGCACTTGTCGGCTCCGTTGCCAAAGAAGTATACGGGCTGCTTCTCCAGGTACTCGGCATAGCTGTTCTCGTCGATGATGTCGGCACTCACCTCTTTCACGGCATTGAGGGCACGGTCGTAGATGGCCGAGTACACCTCCATGCGGCGGGCGTCGATCATGGGGCACAGCAGTGCATCCTCAGGCAGCTCGTCCATGAGCAGCACGGGTACGCTCAGCACCTTCAGTGTGGGCAGCGCTATCAAGGGCAGACTGCGTCCGTAGCAGATACCCTTGGCCATCGATGCGCCAATGCGCAATCCTGTATAAGAACCGGGACCGCAACTCACTGCCACCGCGTCGATGCGTTTGGCATGGCTATCGGCCATCGACAACACTTCGTCAATATACACGCCGAGGGTCACCGCATGCTGCGGACCATTGCTATCCTCCTTTGAAAACAATACGGCTCCATCTTCGCTCAGAGCCACCGAGCACACATCCGTAGATGTCTCTATATGCAATATACAAGCCATTTTTATATATACTAATACATATTAGTGTGCAAAATTAAAGAATTTATGCGATAAAAGCACTATCTTTGCCAAAAATAAGCGAATAATTGTATAGCGATAAACATTAAAACAGACTCTATCAGACTATGATATTATCAATGACAGGCTATGGTAAGGCCACAGCCACTTATGGCAGCAAGAAAATATGTGCCGAGATCAAGTCGCTCAACAGCAAAGCGCTCGACCTCTCTACTCGTATCGCTCCCCTCTATCGTGAGAAGGAGATGGAGATACGTACCCTCATCGGTCAGTCGCTCGAACGTGGCAAGGTGGACTTCAGTCTTTGGATTGAGGAGGATGCAGCCCAGCAGGGCGCACCGGTCAACAAGGCCATCGTAGAGAACTACTATGCACAGATCAAGGCCGTGAGCGAGGCTACCGGTATCCCCGAGCCTGCCGATTGGTTTTCGACCCTGCTGCGTATGCCCGATGTGCTCACCCGTACCGAGGTGAAGGAACTCAGCGCCGAGGAGTGGGAGGTAGCCCGCCAGGTGGTGAGCGATGCCATCGCACTGCTGATGGACTTCCGTCGTCAGGAGGGTGCTGCTCTGGAGCGCAAGTTTAACGAGAAGATTGACAATATCGAACAGCTCCTCCACAGCATCGTGCCCTACGAGCAGGAGCGCACCGAGAAGATTCGTGAGCGCATCCTCGACAACTTGCAGAAGAACCTCGGTATCGAGTACGACAACAATCGTTTCGAGCAAGAGCTCATCTACTACATCGAGAAGCTCGATATCAACGAAGAGAAGCAACGCCTCACCAATCACCTCAGCTACTTCCGTGAGACCATGCGCGAAGGCCATGGCCAAGGAAAGAAGTTGGGCTTCATCGCTCAGGAGATGGGCCGCGAAATCAATACCACAGGTAGCAAGAGCAACCATGCTGAGATGCAAAACATCGTGGTGAAGATGAAGGACGAACTCGAGCAGATCAAGGAGCAGGTGTTGAATGTAATGTAAACTGAATTTACAATTCGACCATTTACAATGTACCATTTAGACCTTAAATCGTTCATTTGTAAATAAATTGTAAATAGTAAATTCGTAAATTGTAAATAGCGCTATGACTGGCAAACTCATCATTTTCTCAGCCCCTTCGGGCTCAGGTAAATCTACCATCATCAACTATCTCATGCAGCAAGGCCTTGGCTTGGCCTTCTCCATCTCGGCCACCAGTCGTGCACCGCGTGGCAGCGAGCAGCATGGAGTGGAATATTTCTTCCTCAGTCCCGAGGAGTTTCGCGAGCGCATCGCTGCGGGCGACTTCCTTGAGTATGAGGAGGTATACCCCGACCGCTTCTATGGCACCCTCAAGGAGCAGGTAGAGCGTCAGCTCGAGGCGGGTCAGCATGTCGTGTTCGATGTGGATGTAGTAGGTGGCTGCAATATCAAGGAGTACTATGGCGACCGTGCCCTCTCACTCTTTATCCAGCCTCCCTCAGTCGAGGAGCTCCGCCGCCGTCTCGAAGGCCGTGGCACCGATGCCCCCGAGGTTATCCAGCAGCGTATCGACAAGGCAGAGTACGAGCTCTCTTTTGCGCCCAAGTTTGACAAGGTAGTCATCAACGACGACCTTGCCACAGCCCAAGCCGAAGCCCTCAGCATCATCAAGAAGTTTATTGAGTGTTGAGAGTTTTCGTCATCGTTTTCGTTTTAGAAGCATGAAGCGAATCGGCATCTTTGGAGGTTCATTCAATCCCGTACACCTCGGACATACCGCCCTTGCAGCCTATATCTGTGAGCAGGGGATGGTCGATGAGGTGTGGATGATGGTGAGTCCGCAAAATCCACTCAAGCAAGACCTTACGCTTCTCGACGAACAGCATCGCTTGTCCATGCTTCGTCTGGCTGTGGAGCCCTATCCCATGCTGCAAGCCTGCGACTTTGAGTTTCACTTGCCGCGCCCTTCCTATACCTACCACACGCTGCAAGCCTTGCGTGCCGCTTACCCCGCGCATGCCTTTAGTCTCATCATTGGTGAGGACAATTGGAATTGCTTCGACCGCTGGTTTCGTGGCGACGACATCCTTCGTGAGACTCCCATCATCATCTATCCGCGCGATTCGGTTGAGAGTTTAGAGTTGAGAGTCGAAGGAGCTGCCCAACCCCTCTCCCCTCATCCCTCACCCCTTAAACTCTTCCCCTTCAGCTCCACTGAGGTGCGCAGTAGCCTTGCTTCGGGGCAGCGGGTCGACCATATGCTGCATCCGGCAGTAATCCAATATATTCACCAACACCATCTGTACGAATGATACGTCTATCAGCCCTTCTCGTAGCTCTTACCTTGTGTGGCAGCCTTGCTTCCCAGTCGCTCCCCGAACCCTATCAGCTGGCTCCCGACTACATGCATGCGATGCTCTCCGATGTCATTGCTACTGATTGTCAGGTGGTCGCCTATAGCAGTGGTGGCGGACAGTATTACGGCCATTCGCGTCGCAATCGCTTCTTTGGTTGGGGTAGCTACATTGCAGGATCCAACTGCTGGATAGGTCAGTGGCGCGACGGACATTGTGTCTTCGGCATTCTCATCAAAGGCGCCGAGGGTCGTGTAGGATCTGATGTCCACCATATCGTCTATAACCTTACCGATGGCACCCCTCTGCGCATCGTCAAGGACAATGAGACCCACACTCTCACGTCCGAAGCCTCGCAAGCTTCGCCCCGCCGCTTTGTTCGCCTCGACTATGCCAATGGCGACTACTACATAGGCGAAACCATGAACAACCGTTGCCATGGTCAAGGCATCTATCACTGGACCAACGGAAACTACTGGTATGGCACCTTCTCTGAGGGCTACCGCCAAGGCTATGGCGCACTCTTCCGCACCGACGGCACCATCGACTACGGCCTGTGGCTGGGCGACGATAAGCAGTAGCTTTTTCTCTGTTTTTTAGCTCGTGCTTTCTAAAAACAACTACAATCAATTTATATCTAACGAAACGTACTCTATGATTACTTCAGGAAATATACTTCTTATAGGCTCTATCTTGCTGTTTGTCAGTATTGCAGTGAGCAAGACCAGTGCTCGCTTCGGTGTGCCCACCCTTTTGCTCTTCTTGGTCGTGGGCATGCTCTTCGGCACCGACGGCCTCGGTTTGCAGTTTGATGACATGGCCGATGCGCAGTTTGTGGGTATGATAGCGCTCTGCATCATCCTCTTCTCGGGTGGTATGGATACCAAGTTTCACGAGATCAAGCCCGTATTAGGACCGGGACTCGTGCTCTCCACCATAGGTGTACTGCTTACCGCTCTTATCACGGGTACCTTTATTTGGTGGCTCTCGGGCATGCAATGGACCAACATCCACTTCGCCTTCCTCCCCTCCTTGTTGTTGGCCGCTACTATGTCGTCTACCGACTCGGCATCGGTGTTTGCCATCCTTCGTCAGCAGAAGATGAACCTCAAGCATAACCTCCGCCCCATGCTCGAGCTCGAGAGCGGTAGTAACGACCCCATGGCTTACATGCTCACCGTCGTGCTCATCCAGTTTATCAACCAAGAGGTCAGCAGCACGGGCAGCATATTGCTCACCTTTGCGCAGCAGTTTGTCTTTGGTGGCGCCATCGGCTACGGTCTCGGCAAGTTGGCGGTGTATGTCATCAACAAGCTCAACCTCGACAACAAGTCGCTCTATCCCATCTTCATGCTTGCTGTCGCCTTCTTCACCTTTGCCATCACTGACCTCTTCAAGGGCAACGGCTACCTTGCCGTATACATTGCCGGCATGATGATAGGCAACTCACGTATCGCCAATCGCAAGGAGATCAGCACCTTCTTCGACGGACTCACCTGGTTGTTCCAGATCATCATGTTCATCCTCCTCGGTCTGCTCGTCAATCCGCACGAGATGGTCGATGTGGCCCTCGTAGCGATCCTCATTGCAGGCTTCATGGTGCTCTTGGGTCGTCCCTTGAGCGTGCTTCTGAGCCTTATGCCCTTCAAGAACATCACCTTCCGCTCCAAGGCCTACATCTCATGGGTGGGCTTGCGTGGCGCTGTGCCCATCATCTTCGCCACCTATCCCGTAGTGGCAGGCATTGAGGGGTCTCAGGTCATCTTCAATATCGTATTCTTCATCACCCTCCTCTCTCTGCTCCTGCAAGGTACCACTCTTCCCTTCTTTGCCCGCAAGCTTGGTCTGTCGGCACCGCTGGAGAAGACCGGCAATGACTTTGGTGTAGAGCTCCCCGAGGAGATTGACACCGAGCTCACCGACCTTGTTGTCACTCCCGAGATGATTGAGGATGGCGACACGCTGAAAGAGATGTCCCTCCCCGAAGGCGCCCTTGTGATGATTGTCAAGCGCGGCAAAGAGTTTCTCGTTCCCAACGGCTCGCTACACCTGCAGGTGGGCGACAAACTGCTGCTCATATCAGAGGGGGCGAAGTAGACTTTTGGACGCAGTATAGATCTTTCTTCAAATTAAGCTTCGTTATTAAAAATAAAGCAGTACATTTGCATATTGCTATGCAGACAGTGGGCAGTAGATTTAGATGGATTGCATGCATATCAGCATTGTTGTTGTTATGCATAGTGAGTACCGATCAGCCGATGATGGGGTCGGGGCAGTCTGCTGTCGCTCATAGTGGGTATACTGTAGGAGGCGATGCCTCGGACGATGCGGTCATTGGTAGTCCCGAGAACGATATCTTTACCTACCATTTAAGCACCAACCGCTGGGGCTTGTCATCCAATACGCTCCATCTGCGTACGTCAGCTGGGCGCTCCATTTCGTCTGGTAACCCTTTGCAGCGCATTAGCCGAGAGGCTATTGTCTGTCTTTGTGCTAATACTGCCGCAATCAGTTTGAACCACGCGCAGTGCCATACCATTGCATCTATTCGTTTCCATATAGGATATTTCATCTATCATCGTTGTCAGATGAGGTGTTAGGGGGCTTCTTTATAGTTAACTAATTGTGATTTTGTTTAGAGTTTATAGAGGGCTTCGCAACATGTAGCCCTACTGGATGGTACATTAAACCCTCTCCCCCTAAACTCTCAACACTAAACCCTAAACCCTAACCCC
>JAFZFZ010000050.1 GCA_017557005.1 Bacteroidaceae bacterium
GGCGAAAGCCACTAAAGTTCTTTCTGAAAGTGACTGATTGCGAGGGAGAAATAATTTTCCGCGTGTTTCGCGCGCGGCGCCCCAAATTTCGGGCTTGCGGGCAGATTTTCGCGGCTCGCCGCGCCTGGGTTCAGGCTTGCGAACACATTCTTTAGCGCTTGCCGCACTCCCCAGAGGAGTGCGCAAACGTAAGTTAAGCTTTTAGGGATACGTGTATAATGCGCGTGCGCCACGCGAGGCAAGGTTGACAGTTGACGGTTGACAAATACCCTGTGCTGTATGTATTGCCAAGTATACCCTATATATAGAGGCTTATTTAAGTATTATATATACTACGTATATCTAATACAAAAATAAGAGTTTTTACTATTCACTATTTTTACCCATCGGGAGACAGTGCCTATATTAATTGTCAACTGTCAACTGTCAACCTATTGCAAAAAAACTTTACTCCGCCCCATCTATGCTACCAGCCAGATAAAGCACACGGGAGCGCCCGTGTGGGTGCTCCCGTGATATGCTATGGTGGGGTGATGTGTTTTTGCTGTTACATGCCTATCTTCACCATCACCTTCTTGCCGTCCACGATGTATATGCCGTCCTTGGTGGGGGTGGCTACGCGGCGGCCGTGGAGGTCGTAAATTGTTATTCGTGCATTGTCAATTGTCAATTGCTCCACGCCCATCTCCTCGTCGGTGAGCGCCACGATGTTGCCGAAGCTGCTCCATGGGGCGGTATTCTTGTATTCGTTCACCGCGCTGGCAGGCACATGCAAGGTGGCATTTTCGATATTGGATTCGTGGAAGGCTTTGGTATCTGTGTAAGGTATCTCCTCGGCGTTGCAGTACACATCGGTCAGCTCAGAGCAATTGGCAAAGGCTTTGTAGCCAATAGAGTTTACACTTTTGGGAAGTACGATAGTAGTTAGTCTGCTGCAACCATAGAAAGCACTGTATCTAATACTCGTCAGGCCCACGGGGAGGGTGATGGCGGTGAGGCTGCTACAACCAGAGAAAGACAGTGTTTCAATGCTCGTCACACCCTCGGGGATGGTGATGGAGGTGAGGCTCTCGCAACTAGCGAAAGCCCGCTCTCCAATGCTCTTCACACCCTCGGGAATGGTGATGGCGGTGAGGCTGCGGCAACGACGGAAAGCTTCGTCTCCAATATTCTTCACGCTACACGTTACGCCCTCGTAGGTGACGGTGGCGGGAATGGTGATAGAGCCGGAATACTCATTGTAACTATCGAATGAGTCTCCCTTGAAGGTCACCTCGGCCACTTTGGCCATGGATACGAGGTTGTACCAGATGCCGTTGATCTCGACTTTCTCCGCACTGGCCAGCATGGGCAGCAGGGCGGCGAAAATGAAAAGTAAATGCTTCTTCATAGCGTATGTTGTTTATTTAGTTTGCGTTGTGCAAAGTTAGTCATTTCTCGCTCAAAAAATATAAAAAAACGCCCAAATATGTTATTTGGTGCAAGATGCGCTTCTTCCGCGACATGCTGCGCAGCGACATCGAGGGTGAGCGTGCTGCCCTACAGCGCGGCCCCGTGGGGCTACTGCCCCTGCTACCGCAAGAGTTCACGCGCGATGATGTGCGTGCCCTGCGCATCGCGCAAGGCATGAAGCCCGACCCGAAAGTCGTGATCTCTAAGTGGGTAGCAAGAGGGCAGGTCGTGAGGGATGATTCTCGTGGTGTGTTTGTAAAAAGGGTTGACAGTTGACAGTTGACAATTAATATACGCACTCGGTAAGATAATTGACAAGTGACAAATCATAAATCATAAATCATAAATCTCATCATGAAACAATTCCTTATTAAGAGTTACCCCTTCGGGGAGTTGGCTCAGATGTACTACCCCGACCACAACTACGACAGCGCGCTGCGTCACTTCCGCGAGGAGATGCACCTGACGCGCGGCATGTGGCCCGAGATGGTAGCCCAAGGCTACAAAGAGAAGAAGAAGGTGCTCACCCGAGCACAAGTGAAGGTGATAGTAAAGTTCCTCGACCCACCGATTTAACGAAGACGAAAACGAAACCTCATGTAAAAGAATACCGCCACTGCGATGCAATGGCGGTATCTCTTTGGGGTATGGGGTGCTTTACTTCTCGATGCGGAACACGGCAGAGGTGTGGTGCTTGGCCTTCTCGGGATAGATGATCTCGAGGGCATCGCCCACCTGCTTCCACTGCAGCTTACCCTTGTAGCCAAGCAGGCTCACGCGCTTGATGCTCTGCAAGTGGCCGGCATTCTTACCCATAGACTGGATGCGGATGGGCTGTCCAGCCTTGGGCTCGTTCATGGTGAAGGCATAGATATTGCCATTCTTGCCCTCGGTGAAGCGGATGTCCTGCACGTTGAACTTGAAGTCCTTGTGCCACTTGCCCAGGCCTCCGCCGGGGAGCTTCTTCAGGTGACGGCCTTGCATCTCGCCCTCGCCCATGGTGACCCATGCCTTGCTGCCGTAGATGGCCTCGGCGTTGATGCGCATCCAGTCGCCCACCTTTTCGAGCATGGTGATGCACTCCTCCTCGATGCTGCCGTCGGGGCGCATGGGGATGTTGAGCGCTGCGTTGCCGTCGCGGCAGATGGCCTCGATGATGAAGCGGATCATGCTGCCTGAGTCGTAGGTGAAGCCGGGGGCGTAGAACCAGTCGCCCACGGGTGCCTCACGGATCCAGGGCTGCGAGGTCTTGATCTCGTTGGGGAAGTCGAACTCCTCGGTGGTAACCGAACCGTTGGTGGGGTTGCGGAACTTGATGATGGCGAAGGCATCTACCTTGCCGCGCTCCTTGAGCTGGCGGTTGTAGTAGTCGGCCATCACGGTCTGCATGGCGTTGCACTTGTAGCCGGTGCCGGTGCCATCGCCTGTGAAGGGTCCCTGCACGGTGCCGTCGGTGTAGATGAAGTCGGGGTCGTAGTTGGCCACCACGTCCATCATGCGCAGTGCCCACTGGGTGGCATACCACTCGCAGTAGTCGAGGTGGTTGGTGTAGATACCGGGGTTGGGGGGCGACCATCCGGTGTGCATGCGCTCTTCTACGGTCTCATACTCGCGCAGGTCGATGCCGTAGAGCAGGCGGGGGTCGTAGCCTTCCCACCACTTGCCCTTGCCGTCCTCGAGGGTGAGGTTGCCGTCGTAGGGTACGCCAGCGAGGTCGCCCTTGGTGTCGGCACCGAAGGCGGTCTGCCACCACCACCAGGTGTACTCGTGATGGAAGGTGACGCCGTAGCGCATGCCCTCCTTGCGGCAGGCGTCGGCCCACTCGCGCAGGAAGTCGCGCTTAGGACCGATGTTTACCGAGTTCCAGGGATGGTATTGTGAGTTCCAAAGGTCGTAGTTGTCGTGATGCACGCCCTGAATCATGAGGAAGCGCGCACCGGCACGCTTGTAGAGGCGGGTCAGCTCCTTGGGGTTGAGGGCGGTGGGGTTCCAGTCGCGCAACACCTCTTTGTAGCCTACCTCGGAGGGGTGGCCATAGCGTTTCAGGTGATTGCGGTAGGCGTGGTGGTTTACTGCCTCCTTATAGAGGTTGCGGGCATACCAGTCGCCGCTCTCGCCAGCCGACTGCGGACCGAAGTGTACCCAGAAGCCTACCTTGGCCTCGCGCAGCCACTCGGCCTCGCCAGGGTAGTTGGCCTCGATCGACTCCCATGTGGGCTGGAAGGGACCGTCGGTGATGGGGATATCGAGCTGCACCTCCTCGAAGGCACGCACGTCGCCCAGCTTGACTGAGCCTATGGGCTTCTTCTCGGGGATCTCGGGAAAGGCGGGGAGCTCGGGCATCTCGCCTTTGCGCAATGTGCGCTGCTGCGCGCTGGCCTCGAACTGGCAGGCCAGGGCAATCATCAGGATAAGAATGTACTTCATAGTAATACTTTAATATATGTAACAAGCGCAAATATACGATATTATTTCTAATCGCACAATAGGTGGTGGCACCCTTTCTGAGGAGAGGGCGTGAGCTGTGAGCGATGAGCCAGTGTGCGTTAGCGGACGGTGATGTGCAGGCAGCTCTGCTTGCGCTCGTACTTGACGTAGCAACGGCCTGCCTGGTGCATGTCGTACACGGTTTGGTAGAGGAGCTGCTGTAGCTTCATGTCGTTGGCGAGGTGCTCGTCGGGCTTGTCGAAGCGGACGTAGGTGATGTCGACGGTGGTGCCGTACTGGTGGCACGAGTTTTGCGAGGCGTTGACATTGCCGCTACGGCGCAGACGGTTGATGTGGTCCTGCGTGCGGTATACGCTGGTGACGATGAAGCGGTGACGGCGGTCGTAGCCGCGGTTGTAGAGCGAGTCCTGGAAGGCTTCGCCCAGGTCGTGGAGCAGCTGCTTGGCCTTGGGCACAAGGTAGGGGGCCGAGTGGGTGAGGGGATCTACCTTATATAGCTTGTTGGTGCTGATGTGTTGTAGTCCGTACATGCCTACCTCGATCTCTTCCATGGTGAGGGGACGCGGGGTGCCATTGGCGCGGGCGGCCACGAGCTGGGTGTCGTTGAGGTCGTTGAAGAGGCGGGGATAGTTGCGGTAGGGGTCGCGGCGGTCAGAGAAGTCGGGGTTGTAGACGGGCTTCTCGGGGGCCTTGAAGGGGGTGGGGAGGACCTCGGTGATGGCTTCGCGCAGGTGGAAGTGGAGGCTGCCGCGCAGGCTATAGATGCCGATGATGGGGAGCAGGGCAATGAGCAGGGTGGTGCCCATGATCATGAGGCTCTTCTTGCAGATGAAGCGACCGCCGGTGAGGCGGCTCACCATGCGCAGGTAGCGGCGGAGCAGTCCCTTGCCATAAAGGCGCAGGCCTTGGGCGGCAAAGGGCACGACGATGAGGGCTATCTTATAGCCTACGAGGTCGTGGGGAGTGGTGAGGCCACCGCACAGACCCAAAGCGAGCAGGTAGATGGGGTAGCCGATGTAGCCCAGCTGGCGCAAGGTGCATCGTAAGAGTTTGGTACACACAAGGTAACCGGCACTGAAGGCGGCGAGGAAGAGGAAGACCTTGATATGGAACCAGGCGCGCACGTGGTAGTCGGCACCTACGAACAGACAACCGAGGAGGTCGGTAAACAGGTATAGCAAGCCCAATAGCGGAACGAATCGGACAAGGAGTAACAGGGATTCTTTGCGGGTGATATTCATAATTCTGTGCAAAGGTAATATTAAATTGTCAATTTATTTGTAATTTTGCAGCTATAAATAGCAAAATAACGAATACCGATGGGAAAAGGAAAATTAGCCAAGTTTGCCGATATGGCGGCCTATCCGCACGTGTTTGAATATCCGCACTCGGTGGCCGAGCAGGTGCCGTTTGAGATGCGCGGAAAGTGGCGCGAAGAGTTTTTCAAGAATGACAACCCCATAGTGCTCGAACTGGGCTGTGGGCGTGGTGAGTATACCGTAGGGTTGGGACGTATGTATCCCGACAAGAACTTTATAGGTGTGGACATCAAGGGTGCCCGCATGTGGACGGGAGCGAGCGACTCGTTGCGCGAGGGAATGACCAACGTGGCCTTCTTGCGCACGAACATTGAGATCATCGACCGCTTCTTTGCCGAGGGCGAGGTGGATGAGATATGGATCACCTTCCCCGACCCGCAGATGAAGAAGGTGACCAAGCGACTCACCTCTACATGGTTCTTGCGCCGCTATGCGTCGTTCCTCAAGACGGATGGCATCATCCACCTGAAGACGGATAGCAACTTCCTCTATACCTATACCGATGCCTTGGTGAAGGTGAACGAGCTGCCTACGGAGGTGAACAATAATGATATCTATGGAAGTAGCGAAGAATTCAGAATTCAGAATTCAGAATTAAACATCCGTACTTATTACGAACAGCAGTGGCTGGACCGCGGCTTGAGCATCAAGTACCTGAAGTTCCGCCTTATCCCCGGTGCCGAATTGCAGGAACCCAATATCGAGATCGAACTGGACGACTACCGCAGCTATAACCGTAGCAAACGTAGCGGATTGCAGACAAGCCGATAAATTTACTATTTGACTATTTACAATGTACAATTTACTGGGCGATTGAAAGAATGACAATCTTATTTTCGCGGACTTTGCAAAATTGTTAAATAGTTAAAATTGTAAATCAATGGTAAATAGTAAATAGTTAAATTGTAAATAGTTAAATTGTAAATAGTAGTAATTTTGTAAATAGTAAATGAACTTATATCCCAAACTCATACACGATGCACTGGCTACAGTGCGCTACCCGGGAACGGGTAAGAATTTGATGGAGGCCGAGATGGTGGAAGATGACCTCCGTATCGACGGACAGAAGGTGTCGTTCTCGCTCATCTTCGAGAAACCTACCGACCCCTTCATGAAGTCAATCCTCAAGAGCGCCGAGGCGGCTATCAAGCGCGAGGCTGGCGCCGATGTGGAGGTGACCATCAGTGTGAAGACCATACAGCAGGCACGCCCCGAGGTGGAGAAGCTGCTCCCGCAGGTGAAGAACATCATTGCCGTATCGAGCGGCAAGGGTGGGGTGGGCAAGAGCACCATCGCTGCTAACCTGGCCGTGGCATTGGCCAAGCAGGGCTACAAGGTGGGACTGCTCGATGCAGATATCTTCGGTCCCTCTATGCCCAAGATGTTCCAGGTGGAGGACGCACGCCCCTATGCTGAGCGCATCGACGGACGCGACCTCATCATCCCCATCGAGAGCTATGGTGTGAAGCTGCTCTCTATAGGCTTCTTCGTAGACCCCGCACAGGCTACCATCTGGCGCGGCGGTATGGCGAGCAATGCGCTGAAGCAACTCATTGCCGATGCGGCGTGGGGCGAGCTGGACTATTTCCTCATCGACCTGCCCCCTGGCACCAGCGATATCCATCTCACCACCTTCCAGACGGTGGCCATCACGGGCGCTGTCATCGTGAGCACACCACAGCAGGTGGCGCTGGCCGATGCACGCAAGGGTATCGATATGTTTACCAACGACAAGGTGAACGTGCCCATCCTCGGATTGGTGGAGAACATGGCATGGTTTACTCCGGCCGAGCTGCCTGAGAACAAGTACTACATCTTCGGTAAGGAGGGCTGCAAGCGCCTGGCCGAGGAGATGGGTGTGCCCTTGCTCGGACAGATCCCCGTGGTGCAGAGCATCTGCGAGGGTGGCGATAGCGGTTGCCCCGTAGCGCTCGACGATACTACGATGACGGGACATGCCTTCAGCCAGCTGGCCGAAGCGGTAGTGCGCCAGGTAGAGGTGCGCAACGCTACGCAGGATGCTACACGCATCGTAAAGACAAAGTGATGCGGGGCGCACCGCAGGGTGTGCCGACACATTGACTTCAGATCTGATTATCTACACAAATAAGAAACCCTCCTTTGGAATTCCAAGGGAGGGCTTATTGTATTCGTCAACTCGAGGTGTTATCCGCCGAAGTCGTCGAAGTGGATCATATCCTTCTCAACGCCGAGGCTATCCAAGAGGTCGAGAACGGTCTTCGCCATCATGGGAGGACCGCAGAGGTAGTACTCACAATCCTCGGGAGACTCGTGCTGCTTGAGGTAGGTGTCGCCCATAACGGGTGCTACGAAGCCTGCGGTATACTTGATACCTGCTGCATCGGCCTTGGGATCGGGACGGTCCAACGCAAGGTGGAAGTGGAAGTTGTCGAACTCCTTCTCCAATGCGAGGAAGTCGTCGAGGAATGGGATCTCCTCCAATGCGCGTGCACCGTAGAAGTAGTGCATCTGACGGTCGCGGCACTGACGGGTCTTGAGCATGTGCATGATCTGTGCACGGAGGGGAGCCATACCGGCACCACCACCTACCC
>JAFZFZ010000051.1 GCA_017557005.1 Bacteroidaceae bacterium
CGTATCGTAACGACTGACGATATAGGGTGCTTCGCCACAAGTGATTTCGAGTCGGGTGTCACGCACGTAGTCGCGCCATGTCTTACCTTCGGGGAAGGTAATCTTCTCCGTTGTAGCAGTCCATGAGTGTCGGCCTTGCTCATCGGTGTGTTCGGTATTGAACACATCCTTTCGGCCAAACCAAGCTTCATCAATAAGGTTGTTCTGTGCGTTGCAAATCCACGAAGGGGTGAACACCTCGGCCATATCGCGTGAGCGTGCCGACTGGGTGTCGCGACTCTTGAGAATACGAGGCATGATGACATGCCCATTGTCGCCCGTGATAAGATGAGGGAGTATGGGGGAATGATAGTCGTAGCCATTGCCCAGATGGGCATAGTCGGAGGTTCCCCAAAAGATATTGCGCTGTGGCTCTCCCTCCTTGCTCGTGGTGTGGTCTTTGAGCAGGGTGGTCAATAGGTCGGGAGAGAATTGGCAGATGTAATCCTCCAATATGTCTACTTCGATAGCCATAGCAACCATTCGCTAACGGTCGAGGACTACGGCAACCGAGTGGTTATATAAATAAGTACAATGAAGACAAAAAGAAAGCGTGAAGCCCTGCACTGTCGCTCGCTCCACTCCTTGAGGCTCGTAGGAATTGCCCTGTTTGTCGGAACGAGCAACGAGAGAAAGCCCCACGCTATACGTATATACTAACAACCCCGATGTGCCCAAAGTTGCCATTGGCGTACGGGTACACCAATGGCCTTGACACAATGAGGGCTGTACATATAAATACAACCAAGGGGCATCTACCGCTGCCTTGTTTTTGACAAACAATTTGAAATTTTCCTACGATTTCAAGGAGTCAAAACCAAGCGTAGTAAACGCCTTTCAATATGTCTTGTCGCCCACACGACACATCCTCAGGGGATGGTGGCATGAGTAACGATGCGAAATTAGTGCAATTAGTGCGAAAAAGCAAGATTTATCCCTAAAATATCATAAATATAGCGTACAACGAAATTTTACAATCAAGAAAATCGCATATCCGTTTTCTGAAAATGGGATATGCGATTCTAAAAAAAGGGATATCCCATTTTGTGGAATGGCATGTGCGATTTTCAAACCTTTTTTACAAGGTGTAATTTCCTGATTTAGGTGTCAACAGGACAGTTTATTCCTACAGCAGGGTTACACGATGTTGTCTTATTCCTATACTTGGTTGACTGGTTAAATACCTAATCCTATAATTCGGTTACAATCGAAACAACAACATGACCATAAACCATAAGTGAAAAAAGTTCATAAATAGGTTGGCAGTGGCAACGTATCACGTTGCGAATTAAACATGAAAATTAGAAGTTGCCTACCGAATGGATGTTAACGTCAGCGTTATCGTTATCGTTGGTGCTTGCACCGCTGCCAATGCCAACCCAAATATGAACTTTTTTCACCTAAGAAAGGGGTGTAAGGGGTAAAACGTGACGATTTAGGGGTGAAATTTATTGCCTTTGTCCAATTTTCGTCTAGCCCTACAAATTTAGAAAAGCCTTTGTAGACGAGCGCTCGTGCAGACTTGTAATTTTTCTGGTACATGTATGCAATCAAATTGGTACATGTTTGTAATGAAAAAAACAGTTAACTGAATTTTCGCAATCACTTTATTGAATTTTCGCAATCACTTTATTGAATTTTTCCAATCACTATAGTGCTTGATTTTATTCACTCTATTGTTTTTAGTGAGTTTGATGACCGATACCCCACCGACACCGGGTGTCGGTCGATAGTATGCTATGATTCAAGAAATTATAACGGGATACCGATACCTTAGCTAAAACAGGTTGTTTTCGTCAGCGTTATCGTTAACGTTGAAAAGTTCGCTTTTCTTTGTTGCTACCTATAAGAAAAGAGAGTATGCCAAATGGTTGACATACTCTCTTGGATGGGAAATTTCCAATTTAAACGTGCCTGTACGGAGACAGGCTTGGATAACTCCGGCTTAGCGGATGTTCAGATTGGTGCTATACGACGATGACTCGCCATAAATCTGTCCTACCTCATTCTGTGCCGAATAGTCGTACGATGCTTTAAAGCTAACGGTGTAGCCACCAGGTTTGTTTGTGTCGGGAGCCTTGAAGCGCCACATGGGAGGTGTATTCTTTTTGTGCGGTGCTATCACACGCTCAGTCATGGTGATAACACTGTCGCTGGTGATATAGAGTCTCCAGGTGTAGTCAGCCTCAGTGATATAGGCTCCAGAATAGGCCACTTGCATGAATACGGTGATTGAGTCACCACCATTGCATATCGATGAAGTCTTGAGGGTTGCCTGATTGTCGAGTGTAATCTTTTCCACGGGCTCGGTGGTAAATTTCAAACTTCCATAGATAGGCTGTTCGCTATAGAGGGGCTTGTTACATGCAACCAAGCCGAGCATCATCAATGCAGCAAGGGCAAGAGTAAATAGATTGTTCTTATGCATACGTGTATTTGTATTATTTTGTTACAAAGATAAAAGATTCTAATCAGCTATCCTTGCTTTGTACGAAAAACTTCTCTCTATTTAACCTTATTTATAGATTTACAAACACCTCATCCATAGGCTTGCGTGTCTTCTCGGGCACCTCATCGGTAGTAGGATAGCCAATGGGGATGAGCACGGCGGGCTCATAGGGAGCAGCAATGCCAAAGTGTGAACGGCAGAGCTCCACATCGAAGTTGCACACCCAGCAAGTGCCCAAGCCAACCTCAGCAGCAGCCAAGCACAGGTGCTCTACAGCAATACTGATATCGATATCAGCATGATCCTTAGGTTCAGAGCGACGACGCTTCCATGACTCATCGTGGTTAGAGCATGCAATGATATACATGGGTGCTTCGTTGAACCAGTCGCGATGATAGCACTCGCGTATCTTGGCGCAATCCTCGGGTTTGCTCACGATATAGAACTTCCAAGGCTGCAGGTTCACAGCTGAGGGAGCCAAACGTGTGCACTCCATCACATATTGCAACTTCTCGGGATCAATAGCACGCTGCTCATACGAGCGCACTGAATAACGATTTTTTACTAATTCTAAGAATGACATACTGTATATGATTTTTTATGATTATACATTCACCTCGGCTACTCAAAGCGCATTGCCTTCGTGGGATAAATGCGCGAGATGAGATGCGAAGGTACGATGAGTACCAATACCGAAAGCACAAACATCGCCACGTTGACCGCAATGATAAATATCCAATTAAACTCGATAGGCACACAGTCAAGGTAATAGTTTGCCGGATCAAGCGGAATCACATGCGTGAACTTCTGAATAGCACACAAGCCCAATCCCACGATATTACCCCATAGCATACCCTTGCCAATGATGAGCATTGCCAAGTAGAGGAACGCCTTGCGCACCGAGGCATCAGAGGCACCCAGTGCCTTGAGAATACCGATAAACTGAGTGCGCTCAATGATAAGAATGAGCAGGCCCGATATCATGGTAAAGGCTGCTACACCGATCATAAGAGCCAGGATGAGCCACACGTTCATGTCCAACACGTCGAGCCACGCAAACAAGCCTGGGTTCACATCAGTCACCGACTGCACCAGATACTCTTCACCGTACTTATCTTCGGTTCTATCAAGTATGGTACTCAGCTCCCAGCTCATATCTTCCACCTTGCTGAAGTCAGAAAGTTGCACCTCGATACCCGCTACTTGGTCAGACTCCCAACGGTTGAGTGCCTGCACAGCCTTCAGGTCGGTGATGACAAAGAGGCGGTCATAATCACTGAAGCCCGTCTCGTATATGCCTGCTATCGTGTAACGACGGGCACGCATGGTTCCTTGCAAGAAATAAGAGTCTATCCTATCTCCCACGCTCAGTTGCAACTTATCAGCTATCACGCGTGATATCAACACGTTGCCCGAAGCTATACTGTCAGAAAACTGCGGGAGCACTCCTTCACGAAGGTATTGGGCATAGAACGACAGATCGTAGTCCTCTCCCACTCCTTTGAGCACATAGCCCATGAAGCTATCCTCCGTACGAAACACACCCGGCTTCGTAGCATAGCGTTGCACATGCTCTACGCCACGCATCGAACGGAGCGTATGCAACAAAGAGGTGTCAGCAGCCACGGGAAGCGCCTCATACTCCTGTGCGCTCTCATAATTACTTATGTGCAGATGCGCGCTGAATCCCACCGCCTTCTCTCGCACCTCATGCTTGAAGCCAAACGATACCGCTATGGTCAACAACATCACCGCCAACCCCAAGGCTACCCCAGCCTGCGCTATCAGCACAGCGGGACGAGAAACCCTACGGCTCCCCTGCTCGTTTTTATAGAGTCGTCGGGCGATGAATGATTCCATTTTGTTTAACCTTTAACCATTAACCTTTAACCGTTCACCATTAACCCTTAAATGGTCCTTCCGGGATATGCCTCCAACGCCTTCTGCAATACTACCAATGCGCGCTGCAGGTCATCCTTCTTCAATACGTAAGCAATACGTACCTCATTGCGTCCAGCTCCGGGTGTGGTGTAGAAACCGCTGGCAGGCGCCATCATCACGGTCTCGCCTTCGTAGTCAAACTCGCTCAGGCACCAAGCACAGAACTTCTCGCTATCATCTACCGGCAGACGCGCTACCGTATAGAAAGCACCCATAGGTATGGGACTATACACACCGGGGATACGGTTTAGTCCATCAATCAAGCACTTACGGCGCTCCACATACTCATCGTATGTGTCACGAGTATATGTTTCGGGCTCCTCGAGCGAAGCCTCGGCAGCAATCTGACCAATGAGAGGAGGACTCAGACGAGCCTGGCAAAACTTCATCACAGCCTGGCGGAGCTGCACGTTCTTGGTTATCAATGCACCGATACGGATACCACACTCCGAATAGCGCTTCGATACCGAGTCAATGAGCACCACATTATCCTCGATGCCCTCAAGATGACACGCCGAGATATAGGGCGAACCCGTATAGATAAACTCACGGTACACCTCGTCAGAGAAGAGGTAGAGGTCATACTTCTTCACTAGGTCGCGTATTTGATTCATCTCACGACGTGTATAGAGATAACCCGTAGGGTTGTTAGGGTTACAGATCATGATTGCCTTCGTGCGCTCATTGATAAGTTCCTCAAAGCGCTCCACCTTAGGCAAGCAGAAACCCTCCTCGATGGTGGTGGGGATGGTACGTATCACCGCTCCAGCCGAAATGGCAAAAGCCTGATAGTTGGCATAGAAGGGGTCGGGCATGATAATCTCATCGCCAGGATTCAAGCAGGCGAGGAATGAGAACAACACCGCCTCAGAACCTCCGGTAGTGATGATGATATCATCAGCCGTGAGGTTGATGTTATACTTTGCATAGTAGCCTACCAACTTCTCACGATAGCTACGATAACCCTGCGAAGGGCTATACTCCAATACCGAGCGGTCGATATTGCGTATGGCATCTATAGCAGCTTGAGGTGTGGGAAGGTCGGGCTGACCGATATTGAGATGGTATACATGTATACCGCGTGCCTTAGCATCATCAGCCAGAGGCACTAGTTTGCGTATCGGGGAAGCGGGCATCAAAGTGCCTCGTTGTGAAATCTGTGGCATATACCTATTAAATATATCGTTTCAATCAATGTTCAATCTGCAAATTTAATGCAAAAAAATTGATTATACGAAGATAAGCCCTATTAACTTGTGCAATTGCACGCAAGAAAATGCAAGAATTCTCGCGTGCGCGCACGTTATCCTATCTATAGGGTTATATATGAGTTGTTCAACACTCGGGCATAGCACCGAAATGTGGAGGGAGCTGCACCTCTTCGAACTTATATCCAAGGCGTTTGAGTTCGAGCGCAGCACCTATCTTGTACATCACCTTGATGGCGCGTGCAAACACATGGAAGGCCATGGGGCTTTGGGGCTCAATCTGCTCACGACGAATAAGAGTCACAGCCGTCTGAGCGCACGAGCGGATGATAGCCTCCAGGTCCTGTGCCGCCTTGCTATCGAGCGACAAGCCGAGGTAATGCTGCACGATATGCTCATCCATATCATCGAATCCCTGCGCGCCATAATAAGCCTTGTAGGTAGTCTTCAGACACTCCTGCCAGTTCTTGTCCCAGCCATGCGCTACAGCCAAGCCCAAGTAGCCAGCCCATGCGATCGATACTGTGGGATAATCGGCAATCTGGCATACCGCATCGGCCACGTATTCGGGAGCCAGCGTATTCCAATGCTCAGTGACATCATCCGTTGCCAACAGTGTACCGCTAAGCATGCCGCGCGAAGTGCATATACGCAACAATTCGTTCTGAATCTTTTCCTCGAAACGATTTAAGAATCCTATATCCATATCTATTATCCTAAAAAGAAAGCCCCGCAACGCGGGTTGCAGGGCTTTGCTTTATTGCTTTTGTTATAATTACTTCTTGATGAACTCCTGAACTTTCTCAGAAGGAACCATCTGCTCATCGAAGATGTAAGCACCAGTCTTAGGAGACTTTACCATCTTAATAACCTTTGAGTAAGAAGCTGACTTACCTGTTTGAAGAGATGCAACCGCTTTCTTTGCCATAGTCTTATACTATTTTAAGGGTGTGATTACTTAATTTCCTTGTGAACTGTTACACGCTTCAAGATGGGGTTGTACTTCTTAAGCTCCAATCTCTCAGTTGTGTTCTTTCTGTTCTTAGTGGTGATATAACGAGATGTACCCGGCATACCGCTCTCCTTGTGCTCTGTGCACTCGAGGATAAC
>JAFZFZ010000052.1 GCA_017557005.1 Bacteroidaceae bacterium
ATCACAGCGCGTATGCGAGTTCCTCGGCGTGAAGCCCGAAGGCACCAAGATCATCACCTGCCACATCGGTAACGGTGCATCTATCTCGGCTGTAGTAGATGGCAAGTGCGTTGACACCAGCATGGGTCTCACTCCGCTCGAGGGTCTCATGATGGGTACTCGCAGTGGCGACATCGACGGTGGCGCTGTAACTTACATCATGGAGAAGGAGGGTCTTACTCCCGCCGGCGTATCTGACCTCTTGAACAAGAAGTCTGGTGTAGCTGGTATCTCAGGTGTATCGTCAGACATGCGTGAGATCTGCGACGCTGTAGACGCTGGTCACCCCCGCGCTACCCTCGCACTCAACATGTACGAGTATCGCATCCGCAAGTACATCGGTTCGTACGCTGCTGCTATGGGCGGTGTAGACGTTATCCTCTTCACTGGCGGTGTAGGTGAGAACCAAGACAACACCCGCGAAGCCGTATGCCGCGGCCTCGAGTTCATGGGTGTTGAGCTCGACGTTCAGAAGAACAAGGGCCTCCGCAGCCAGGAAGCTATCATCTCTACTCCCGAGTCAAAGGTTAAGGTGGTTGTTATCCCCACCGACGAGGAGCTGATGATCGCTACAGATACAATGAACCTTCTTTAATTAGGAATGAGGAATTAGGAGTTAGGAGTTCTTGCCAGTACACACAAAGCATCTGGCGTTCTCTTAATTCCTAATTCCTAACTCCTAACTTCTAATTCACATCACCATGTACGAACAACTACTAAACCTTGATCCTGTCAAGATCAACTTCAGCAAGAGCGGAATGGATCTGCTGAACATTGCCTTGGCTATCGTAATGTACGGTGTAGCGCTCGGCATCAAGCCTGGCACCTTCGCCAAGGTATTCCGTGAGCCTAAGTCTATCCTCATCGGCCTCATCGGTCAATGGATTATGATTCCCTCGATCACCTTCCTCCTCATCGTCATCTTCCACAAGCACATCACACCCATGGTAGCTATGGGTATGATCTTGGTGGCATCATGTCCGGGAGGAAATGTGTCGAACTTTATCACCTCTATCTCAAGAGGAAACCGTGAGCTATCGGTGTCGATGTCGGCCGTAACGACTACAGCGGCTATCTTCACCACACCGGCCAACTTCGCTATCTGGGGAAGCCTCTACGTGCGCTACCTCAATCGCCACGCGGCCGATGCATTGCAGACACTTACCATCCCCGTATGGGATGTCTTCATCACCGTGTTCGTGCTGCTCGGCGTGCCCTTGGCACTCGGCGTGCTCACCACACACTACGCCCCCAAGGTGGCCAAGGCGCTCAACAAGCCTCTGCAATACCTCTCTATCGTGGTATTCTTGGGTATGGTGTTGCTCTCATTCTGGAACAACTTCGACATCTTCGTCAAGTACCTCAAGTGGATTGTAGTCATCGTAGCCATCCACAATGGCCTCATCCTCTTCACCGGCTATTGGCTGGGCGAACTCTCGGGACTCCCGCGCCCCGACCGTCGCGCCATCACCATTGAGATGGGTATCCAGAACTCGGGACTCGGACTGATCCTTCTGTTCAACCCTGCCATCTTCCCGCCCGAACTGCAGAATGGCGGTATGCTCATCGTCACCGCTTGGTGGGGCATCTGGCACATCATCGCAGGACTCACTGCCGCAGGCATCTTCCGCCTCCGCGACAGATTAAAGTGGAAAGAACGTTAACTCAATTAGGAGTTAGAAGTTAGGAATTAGGAGTTTTCACTCCGCTGCACATCGTGATTAACGACTGTCATCCCTAACTCCTAACTCCTAATTCCTAATTTAAATAAAATCGTGCAAGTATACGACAAAAACATCGGGTACACTCTATTGCGTACCTTATGGGTCAACCCCATCATCAAGCTATCAGTACGTCGCTTGATCATCAAAGGAGAAGAGAATCTGCCCAAGGATGGTGCCATCATCATCGGCAGCAACCACACCAGCGCTCTACTGGACCCGCTGGTTATCTTGCGTGCGATGAACACAGATACCGTCTTCATGACCCGTGCCGACATCTTCCGCAAACCCTTCTTGCAGAAGGTGTTCACCTTCCTCAAGATGCTCCCCATCTTCCGTATTCGCGATGGCTACGCAGCCGTGAAGCAGAACGAAGAGATCATCGCCAAATGTGGCGACGTGCTTCAGCACGGACTCCCCTTGGCACTCTTCCCCGAGGCTACACACCGCCCCAAGCACTCGCTGCTATCGCTGAGCAAGGGTATCTTCCACATTGCTCTGGAGGCCAACAAGCGCTTCGGCCATGAGCGCCCCGTCTATATTGTCCCCATGGGATTGGAGTATAGCCGCTACTTCTGCTACCGCTCATCCGTGGTTGCCACCTATGGCGAAGCTATCAACGTCACCGAATTTGTGCGCCAGCACGAGGGTGAGGTGACTCCCGCCCGCCTGCTTGCTATGTTGCGCGAAGAGTTAGCAAGCCGCATGAGCAAGCTCATCGCCTATGTACCCGACACCGAGGACTATGACGCACTGTGGGAACTCACCAAGCTCTGCACTGCACAGTCGCAACCTCACTCACCGGCAACACGCCTCACACTCAACCAAGCTGCCATCAAGCACTTGGTAGAGAAGAAGGAGAAGGATACCCCCGAAGAGACGGCAGCTCTCTATGCTGACGCCATCGACTTCAAGAAGGAGCGTCGCCTGCATGGCATACACCCCTCTTCAACTGGACATAAGTATCCCTTGATTGCCTCGTTGGGCAACACGCTCGCCCTCCTCTGCGCTCTGCCCTACTATCTGTTCTGTGCCATCACCATGCTCCCCTCATGGGCTGTGTCGCACAAGATTGTAAGCACGCTCAAGGATAAGGCCTTCAGCAACACCGCTCGCTTGGGTGTAAACCTTGCACTCTATCCATTGCTCATTATCATCTGGAGCATCGTAGCTCTATGCACGCTGCCCTTGATACCGTCACTGTTGGCTATCGCGCTGCTCATCCCCGCAGTAGCCTTCTTCTACGACTACAACACCTTCGCACGCCATACCCTCTCAGATTGGAAATGGACGCTCAACAAGCACCTGCATCCACGTCTGAAAGATATGCTGCGTCGTTGCAAGTGATACGACAGATTGCGATAGACTCCTTAAAACAAAGTCATCCGCCGGCAATGCCAGCGGATGACTTTTTATTTGTAAGATATCTAACCTGATTAGAACAGATAGTTGAAGCCGATGTTGTTCCAAAGCTTCTGACCATCGCGATTGTCGAGGGCGCGAGCCATCTCTACTGAGATTACAAAGTTGCGGTTCATCACAATCTTCAAGCCACAACCTGCAGTAGCATGCAACTTCTCCTCGTCGCCTGAGTAGAAGGGATTGACTTGATTAAACTTGCCATCAAGAAGTTCAAAGACCGCCTTCTGCTCCTCGAGACGATAGGGCTGGATGACCTGACCCATATCAAAGAAGGGGTTGAGGGCAATGTGGAAGTTTTGGTTGATGAAGCGGAAGTTCACGATGCGCCAGCGGAACTCGGTATTGAGCCATGCCATACCATTACCCACTACACCGTTGCGGTTGATACCACGAACAGAGGCATTACCACCAAGTCCCTCGGTATAGACCTTGCGGAAGAAGAGGGTGTTGAGGTTGTTGACAAAGTAGTAGGGAATCTCACCTGCCAAGTTTGTCTGTACGCCAAGGCGATAAGCAAAGGTAAGCTTATCCTTCCATACAGGTACGTAGTGGCTGCCCACGAAGGTGAAGCCGAGGTTGCTATAGCCCTCACGGTCAATAATGTCGGGAGCACCTACGAGCGTAGCTTCGACGTTGACACCACGGGTGGGGTCGCTATCGTGGTCGCGAGTATCGTAGACAAGACCGGCCTTGAGCTGGAGCACATTACCACCATGAGCCTCGTTATCGCGGATGAGACCGACATTACGATAGAGCTGGTAAAGGGTATTCTGTCCATTATATCCATCGAGGTTTACGTTGTCAGTAAAGATGTTATAGTAACCAAAGCCTGCAGCCCAGTGAAGGTTGCCTGTGATACGGCGCTGTACACTGGTAACGAGACGGAACTGGTTACGGCGCATCCAGTAGAACTCTGATTTTTCACCATCGGCAGCTTCATAGCTAGGACCGAAGTAGGGCGATGCATAACCATTAAAGCCATAGAAGTCAAACTTCTTGGCATTGAAGTAGGTGCAATCAAAGAAGAGTTTGCCTTCGGGAATGAGGGTCTTGAAATCACCGTAGCAACGGAGCAGTGATGAACCGCCGGTATAGGTAGAGGCCTCGAGGTTCATCTTGTAATTATACGAGGGGTAGCGGCTACCATCGCCATAGTTGAAGATGTCGACACAGGCACCATACTGAAAGCCGAGGTCGCTATCCCATCCCACTACGGGCAGGGGGCCAAAGTTCCAACCAGTCTTGACAATCTCCTTCTTGCTGTCTTGAGCAAAGAGTCCAACAGCTGCTGCACATAGCAGCATAATAGATAAGATACGTTTCATAGTTTTTGTTTTTATATATTATTAGGTTTTGATTCAGGGTTGTGTTTCTCCTTCGATAAAATTCTCCAAACGCAAGTTCTCACCATCGAATACGGCATAAGTGCATAGTTCGACCCACTCTCCCAGCATGAGCAACCGGGCCTCGCGAGTGAGCATCAGGTCAAGTTCGATGTGGCGATGACCGTAGATGAAGAAATTGATGTCGGGGTGTTGCTTCAAGTACTCCTTGGAATAGATGACAAGGGGTTCTTTATTCTCACCCTCGTATCGGGGTGCTCCCTCGCGTTCGTGCTTGAGACGGCTATGCTTGGCCCACTCGAGTCCAAACTCCAATCCCCAGCGAGAGGGTACGCCTGCAAAGAGCCATTGCAACACGGGATTGTGAAACATGCCACGGAGAAACTTGAATTTGCGGTCGGGATCGCCCAATCCATCACCATGTGCCAGATAGAAGAGCTTGCCATCGATATCGACAGTCATCGGTTCGTAATGCATAATGACACCGCACTCCTCGGTGAGATACTTCTTGCACCAAAGGTCGTGGTTGCCAATAAAGAAGTGCACCTCAACGCCAAGGTCGGTAAGTTCGCTCACCTTACCCAAGAAGCGGGTAAAGCCCTTGGGCACCACGTTGCGGTATTCGAACCAGAAGTCGAACATATCACCCAACATATAAACGGCCGTTGCCTTGTGCTTTATCGCATCGAGGAAGTTGACCAAGCGGCGTTCGCGCGTACGCATCGAGGTTAGTGCGCGGCAGCCAAGGTGTGCGTCGGAGATAAAATAGACCATTCTTATTTACTATTTACAAATTTACCATTTACAATTGATTTTGCGATTTTTCTATTTTACTATTTTGCGAGTTGCATAGCCCTTGATGTGTAAATTGATAAATAACTCAATTGGACAATAAATAGTAAATTGTAAATCGTCAAATTGTAAATCAAAGAAATCCTAACTCCAGCTTTGCCTCTTCACTCATCATATCTTTGTCCCATTCCGGCTCAAACACCAGATTGATGGTGGCAGCTGTGATGCCCGTGATGCCTTCGACCCGCATACGCACATCCTCCATGATAAAATCTGCCGCAGGGCAGTTGGGTGCGGTAAGCGTCATATCCACCTCGGCGCGTCCATCATCCATGAGTTCGATACGGTAGATTAGTCCCAGGTCGTAAATATTGACGGGTATCTCAGGGTCGTACACTGTCTTGAGTGCTTCGATGATGCGTTCTTGCAACGCAAGCTTTTCGTTTTCGTTCATGAGGACAAAGATAATTATTAATTATCAATTATCAATTGTCAATTGTCAATTATTTAAAGTTTCCCCTCGTCAGCATAGCTGTAATACCCATTATCGGTAAAGATGATATGGTCATTGAAGGTGATATTAAGCATTCGTGCAGCCTCCTGCACCTGTCGCGTCAAGCGATCATCGTATGTACTGGGGCACAATGTACCTGAAGGATGATTGTGGCAAAGGATAAAGGCCGTGGCGCGCTTCAAAAAGACTTCGCGCATGATGAGACGCACGTCGACCACCGTTTCGGTGAGCCCGCCTACACCGATGCGTACAGATTCGATCACAGCAGCTCCACTACCGAGTAGAAGCACGTGACACTCCTCTACAGGAAGATCGCGCATGAGGGGATAGAAATAGTCGTAGGCCTGAGCCGAAGAGCGCACCTGACGGCGCTCGGGCTGCTCCACTGCACGACGGCGCCCTATCTCACAAGCCGCAAGGATCGTGATTGCCTTGGCAGGACCGATACCCTTGAAGTGGCACAACTCTTCTACGCTGAGTCGTCCCACACGATCGAGGCTATTGCCATAGGCTGCCAACACCTTCTGCATGAGTCCGACGGCCGAGTCTTCATCGTTGCCCGACCCGATGAGTATAGCCAACAATTCGGCATTGGTCAACGCCTTTGCCCCCTTACTCATCATCTTCTCGCGTGGGCGGTCTTCCTCAGCCCAACGGTTGATGGTTAGTTTGTCTTTCATCGTATATAAATAAATATGGACAATCGAGATGCGACCCTTACGTAGTCTGTTCTCAATTGTCCATTATCAGTTGATAAAGCAGAGGACTTGCTCTGCCGTGAATTACATCTTCACACGACCTACGTATGAACCGTCGCGAGTGTCAACCTCAACATACTCACCCTCAGTGATGAAGAGAGGTACACGGATCTCAGCGCCAGTCTCGAGTGTAGCAGGCTTGAGTGTGTTAGTTGCGGTATCACCCTTGAGGCCGGGCTCAGTGTAAGAGATCTGGAGAACTACCTTTGTGGGGAGCTCAGCGTAAAGTACAGTCTCGGTAGAAGCGTCAAAAACTACCTCAACCTCCATACCTTCCTTCAAGAAGTTAACGCCAGTGATGAGATCCTTAGCGATGGGGTGCTGATCGAAAGTCTCGTTGTTCATGAAGATGTAGTCCTCACCCTCCATGTAGAGGAACTGGTGAGCACGACGCTCTACGCGAACGTCCTCGAGCTTTTCACCGATATTGAAGCGACGCTCCAATACGTAACCGTCAACTACGTCCTTCAATGTGGTACGCATGAAAGTGTTACCCTTACCAGGCTTTACATGAAGGAAATCGATACAGAAGTACAGCTTACCGTCCATACGGATGCAAGTACCTTTCTTGATGTCTTGAGCATTAATCATAACTTTCTCTAATCTATTATTTTTATAGTTTAATTTACTTTTCTCTTCGTTTTCGACTGCAAAAGTAATAGAAAACAGAAAAATGCCCAAATCTTTTGCACAAAATCAGCGCTTTTTTTGGTGATTTGAAAAAAAGTGTCTACTTTTGCAACCCGATTACGCAGCC
>JAFZFZ010000053.1 GCA_017557005.1 Bacteroidaceae bacterium
GTAGTTTGCTCGGAGGTCCTTGAGCATCTGCGCCTCGGCTCGGAAGTTCACCGCGATGCCCTTGATCATCGAGGCGGGCTGAAACTCGGGGCTCTCGAAGGTCTCCATGGGGTAGCACTTGCCGCGGAGGTTGATCTTCAGCGCGCCGATGTCCTCCAGCACTACGCGGCGGCCAGCGAGCAGCGCCTTCTTGATGAACTTCTTGATTGCCTTGAGCACGGCGGCGGCATCCGCATCGGTCACGGTGGTGGTAGTCTCGATGTCCTCGAGCAGCTCCTTGTAGGTGTAGTCGCTTGACTTTACTGCCTTACCAGCGAGGTAGGTCACACCCTCGATACCCTTGGGGTTCTTTACTTTTACGATTCGGTAGTTGATTGCCATGTTTTAGATTTTTGATTTTTGATTTATGATTTATGAGTTGCCTTCCGGACGGCTCGTTCAACATTCAACGTTCAACGTTCAACGTTCAACAATGCAAAGGTACGAAATCAGATTTACACAATCCGACTAAATGCAATCTTCTGCAAAGTTCTTTTTGTAAGTGATTGATAGTGTGTAAGAAATAAATTTTTCGGCTTTAGCGCTTGGCGCGTCAAGAATCGGGCTTGCCACGCCAGGGACGAGGCTTGAAGGCGGATTTTTTTGGCTTACCATCTGCCTTGCAGGGGACGCGGCTGGAAGGCAAAAATGTAATCAGTTGTCAGTAATCAATTACCTTCCGCTCTTGCTGCCGAGCCCCTTATATAGATAGCTTATTTTTATATTAGATATACGTAGTATATCTAATATAAAAATAAGTGTTTTTTCACATGAACATTTTCGCCTCCATCGAGAGAGAGAGCATATTAATTGATTACTGATTACTGATTACACGTGGAGGCAGTTTTTTGTGTGTATTTGGAGTAGGATATATGGAATATTTTTTTTACACACAAAAGGGAGGGCGCAGGTGACTGTCCCCTCTCTTGCTTTATGCTCATTTTGCTATCTGATACTCCCGTAAATGAGGTAGAAAAAATGCCGAAATATGTTATAAAACATGTCAAATTCTTTAAATTTTCTCGGGCGCATTGAGCGTCAATTTCTTGCAGAGGTGCGAGCGCCCGACGGTGGAAAACTCGGTGGAAAACTTTCTTCTCGGATGTTTGCACGTCTCGATTTTTGGCTCTACTTTTGCAGAAGAATCCCGAACCGATATTATCCATTGCGATTTGATGCAACTGCATGATATGCAGCTGATTGAGGGGTGCGCGAGCATCTCTTGTGCGGCGCTGTGTGCCGTGATGTGAGGAGATAAGGAGATAAAGGGAGATAAATGGAGATAAAGGCCAAATGTATAGGGCTATCGGCATTTAACTCCCCCAAGAGCGAAGCGACTATCTTCATTTAACTACTGACTACCCAAAGTTGAACATGAGAAACTAAATTAACTGTATTAACCTAACAAACTAAACGCTAACCCATTATGACATTCCAACGTTTACCCCAAGTTCCCCCGATGGAACTACCCGAAGAGCTCAGAGAGACTTTTGACCTGCTTTCAGAACAGGGATACAATCCCCAGTTTTGCGATACGCCCGTACCCTACTTCGATGCGGGCATCCCCTGCGGCAGTCCGCGCGATGTGTACGAGGCTGCTCCCGACGGCTACCTCCTGGTGCCGCGCTCACTCGTGGGCAATGATGCTACGGTGATAGCGCGTGTGGTGGGTGACTCGATGAAGGATGCGGGCATCGAGGAGGACGACCTCATCCATGTGCTGCTGGATGCGCCCGTGCGCGATGGCGACATCGTGGTGGCCTGCATCGATGGTGCCTGCACGGTGAAGTCGTACTTCAAGGACCACGCTGGCCGTGTGTGGCTGGTGCCGTGCAATAGGGAGTATAGCCCCATACAGGTGACCGAGGACATGAACGTCCACATCGTAGGCCGCGTGGTGTCGCACCGCAAGCCCGCGCCGCGTGCCTCGTTCAGCGAGATGCAGCGTGCGGTGTCAGAGTACGAGGCTATGATCTACACGCCCAAGGAGCGCACGGCAGAGGATGTGGTGGCTGCCCTGCGTCAGGTGTTTGATGCCGAGTCGATGAATGCCTCCGACTGGATTGCGGCATACCGCGTGCTGGTAGATAGCTGCGATGCGCCCAAGTCGTTTGTGGACTTTGCCGCCTACATCAATGCGCTGGGCATCGACGAACTGCCCGAGTGCAATGCTGATCTGTTGCGCAAGGCCGACTCGTGCTACCAGCGTCCGCTGTCGTTGTGGCGCCAGAAGGCCGGTGCCTCGTCGCGCAAGTCGCTCATCGACAAGCGCCATGCCATTGCCGAGGAGTTGGGACGCCTGCTCAGATAATCGCTTTTTTTCTGCCCGCAAGTGTAGGATATGTGAAATATAACTGCTACCTTTGTGGTGCAACATAATATTTTTTTCATCTACCAAGGAGCCGGCATAGGTGACTACCCCTGCTCCTGTTTTTTTTATAATAATAGAAAAGTTTCAAAATCCAGGAGGGAGGGCACAGGTGACTGTCCCCTCTCTCGCTTTTTATGCCCCTGCCCTCGCTGCTCGTCTGCACGAATCGTTCCGAAATCATTCCGAAATCATTCCGTTTTTCGGGAAAATCATTCCGCCAAGAGGCGAATCATTCCTCTAATCATTCCAAAGCATTCCGCTCTCACCAGTTTCTTCGGTGGGGGCTTTTTGTATGCGTAACTTTGCATCAGTTCTTCGAACAACGATAACGAAGACGATAACGAAAACTGCCATCCGGATGGCTAATTTTCAATTTTCAATTTTATTAACCCGGGTAGTGGGCCGAGGAGATCTCGAGATAGTGGCCACGTTTCTGAAGCCTTCGCCCATTAAAACCCGAAAAAGCAATGAATACAAAAAGATTCAACTCAAACGAGACACTGGAGATGTGTGATGTAATGGTCAGCGAGAATGGTCGCATCGAAATCAACACGAAGAGCTACCACAGCCAAGAGCTGGAGCGACTGGGCACACCGGAGAAGACCATCCGCGGCCGCGTGAAGATGGTGGAGAAGGACTTCATCTTCGAACCCTATGCCGAGCAGTCGCGCAAGCCTACCTATAAGAAGCAGGTGGTGGTGGGCAGCACCACCGTGGCGGTGACCGAGGATAAGGTGAAGCTGTCGCTGGTGCTCTCACGCAACTACTCGAAGGAGATGCTGGTGCGACTCATCGAGGCCGAGATGGACGAGGTGCTGCGCCGACTGAAGGAGGATGTGTATGACTCGGTTGTAGCCCCCCTCTAATCCCCCCAAGGGGGGAAGGACCAAACAAAATAGTAATAACCATTAAACACAAGACACTATGAATACAAATAACAATATAGTTCAGAACCAGTCATCCCCCCTCGGGGGGACCAAGAGGGGGGCCTCTTACTTCAAGCTATCAGAACTCACCCGTAGCACCACCGCCGAAGCCTGCGGCATCGACAATACGCCTTCGGCGGGGGCGGTGCCCCTGATGGTGGAGCTCATCGATAAGGTGCTGGACCCTCTGCGCGAACGATGGGGCGTACCCATCTACGTCACCAGCGGCTACCGATGTCCAGAGTTGAATGCCCGCGTGGGCGGCTCGAAGACGAGCTATCACCTGCGCGGCATGGCGGCCGACATCACCTCGCGATGCCCCTTCCACAATGCGGCGCTCTTCACCGAGATACGCATCATGCACCGCGAAGGCAAGCTGCCCCTCACCGAGTGCTATCTGTCGCAGCAGGGACTGTATATACACGTTGCGTACGACCCCGCCCAAATAAAAGAGAATCCATTCTTGGATAGGTGATGGCATTTTTTTTGACCACGAATTTCACGGATAACACGAATACGCACTTGCTCCGCTCGCGCTGCCATCCGGAGGGCATACAAACGAAGTGATGTATGATTAAATTCGTGAGATTCGAGAGATTCGTGGTCAGAAAATCCAAAACACAGTTTTAATTCATAAATCCTAATTCATAAATCCTAAATCCTAAATCATAAATCATAAATCTCAAACATGATCAACTACGTAAACAACGCATACGACAAGGTATTGAAGCCCTGCGATGCACAGAAGTTCAGTATAATCGTCAATTCCCAGGAGACCGAGAAGCACATTCTCGGTCACCGCGGAGGCGACGCGAAAGCCAAGAGCAAACTACCCGCACTGACCTACATGGGCGTGTTTGATAAGACAAAGTGGCAAGACTCCTTAGTGTCGATAAATCGACAGTCGTCGCAACCGACGCTCGTTTCGCGTCGGCCCCCCAAGGGGGGAGGTACACGCAAGGCCGAGTTTATGCGCCCTACGGGCCTGCTGATGATGGATTTTGACCATCACTCCAACCCACGTGCCATATACGATGCCTTGCTCTCATACCTTTCTTCGGCTGAGATAGCTCCCACGAGTGTGCTTGCCCTGGCCCATATCACTCCGAGCGGTGATGGCTTGCGCCTCGTCTTGAAACGCGAAAAGGGAAAGAGCATCGCGCAAGAACAGTATGAGTGGTTCAAACGCATCGAGAAGCATCACGAAGGTGACCTTACCTTTGACGATGTGTGCAAAGACATCTCGCGCCTCTCCTTTGCGCCGATGAAGAGTGAGATATTATATTTCAATCCCTCTTTGCTGTTTGGGGAGTTGCCCGATGCGGGGGATTTCCCCGATGAAGGAGCCCCCCTGTGGCCCCCCTCTAATCCCCCCAACCGAAGGTCGACGCCCGAAGGGGCCAAAGTCAAGGGGGGAAGTTTAGCCCCGCGAAGTGAGGAGTCCTCCCCCTTGGGGGAGTTAGAGGGGGCCGAGTCTTTCCCTTCGGAGTTTGAGGGGCTTAAGTATACCGAGATCGTACGCCGCTTAGAAGAGCAACTCGGTGGCCGCCCCGCCCACGGTGCCCGCAACTCATTCATCTTCACCATGGCCTGCAACCTGCGCTACATCTGCAACGACGATGCTGCATGGGTGGCGAGCATCCTGCCCACCTACGGTGAGGAGCCGCAGAAGCATCGGCAGACCATCCAGAGCGCCATCAACCGACCCATGAGTCGTGAGATGCCCGAAACACTCAAGCGTGCCCTTGGCGTGGCCAAGATATGCAGCGAGGGAGATTCTAAACTCTCCCCCTTGGGGGAGGCGGAGGGGGCCTTGCCTCCCTCCTTGCCCACCGTCTTGCCCGAACCCATTGCGCTGCTCACCTCGCGCGTGCCCGATCGGGTGAAGGCTGCCGTGGCCATGGGTGTGTTTCCCTCGCTGGGCGCCTATGTCAAGGGTACGCAGCTGGTGTATGCCGATGGCCGTCAGTATGAGCCCACGTTTATGAATGTGCTGGTGGCTGAGCAGTCGGCCGGTAAGAGTGCCGTAAACACGCCCGTGGACTATATACTTGCCGATATGAAGGCGCGCGACGAGGTGCACCTCAATCAGGAGGCGGAGTGGAGAGACAAGTGTGCACGCATATCGAACACGCAGGACAAGCCCGCGCGACCCAAGGGACTGGTGGTGCAGATACTGCCTTCGGACATGACCAATGCGGCTTTCGTGCAGCGCCTCAGCGATGCCGACGGCCATTTCCTCTACACCCGCATGGATGAGGTGGAACTGCTCAATGCCCTGCGCACCAATGGCGCGACCAATATGGTGAGCGCGGTGCTGCGCCTGGCCTTCGACTGCGGCGAATATGGTCAGGTGCGCGTGGCGGCCAATGCCATCAATGCCATGGTGCGCGTGCGATGGAACTGGAATGCCTCGTCTACGGTGCAGCGCGTGCGCAAGTACTTTGCCAAGAACATTGCCGATGGTACGCTCTCGCGCCTGTCGTTTGCCACCATCCTCGAAGATGAGGAGGACTGGGGCGAGGAGATGCCCGTGTACGAGGAGTATGGCACGCACTTTGCCGACGACCTCCTACGCTACATCGACCGCCTGAAGACCTGCACGGGCGTGCTGCACTGCCCCGAGGCCATGGAGTGGGTGCGAGCGCTGAACCGCGAGCTCGTAGGCTTTGCCCGCGAAGCCGATGATAGGAGCTATGCCCGCATGTCGCGCCGCGGCATCCTCATGGGTTTCTTCCGCGCCATGCTGCTCTACGTGATGAACGGCTGCCAGTGGAGCAAGGATATCGAGGCCTTTGCCACATGGAGTGTGAAGTACGACCTCTGGTGCAAGATGCGCTTCTTCCGCGACATGCTGCATAGCGACATCGAGGGTGAGCGCACGGCTCTGCAGCGTGGCCCCGTGGGACTGCTCACCATGCTGCCCAAGGAGTTTACCCGCGAGCAGGTGCGAGATCTGCGCATAGCGCAGGGTATGAGTGCTGACCCGAGACATATGTTGGGTAATTGGTTGAAGCGCGGACTCATATCACGCGATGATGAAAGTGGACTGTTTGTACAAGTTCAGCGATGATGTAATCAGTAATCAGTAATCAATTAATTTGCTCTCTTTCTATTAACGAAAACGAAAACTATGAAGAAAAAAGAACCAACGATGTCTGCAGCTCCCTCCCTTCGGGGGAGGGAGTTGGGAGAGCCCCCCTTCGAAATCCGCCCCTACAACTTCGGGGAGTTGGCTCAGATGTACTACCCCGACCACAACTACGACAGCGCGCTGCGTCACTTCCGCGAGGAGATGCACCTGACGCGCGGCATGTGGCCCGAGATGGTAGCGCAAGGCTACAAAGAGAATACGAAGGTGCTCACGCGAGCACAAGTGAAGGTGATAGTAAAGTTCCTTGACCCACCGATATAACGTAACGCCGACCTCATGTAAAAAAGGATACCGCCACTGCAATGCAATGGCGGTATCCTTTGGGTATGGGTGTCTGCAACGAGCTGCGGCGAGCCGCTGAGTACACAGGAATGTCAACTAAAGAAATCGGGCTTCTTGGCACGGGCCTCATCGAGCGACAAGAGGGGGGCTTGCTCCTTGGCGGCAAACTGCTGGCGAAGGGTTGCCTGCTCCTCGAAGAGCTGGGCGACGAAGGCATCGCGGGTGTCGGGATTGAGCAGGGCGGCTGCCACGCCTGAGTTTTGTGAGGCATCCTTGACATACACCACGGGGCCATCGTAGGCTGGTGCTATCTTCAGTGCGGTGTGCATGGCACTGGTGGTGGCGCCTCCAATGAGCAGGGGCACACGGATGCCAGCACTGCGCAGGGCCTTAGCCACATCGACCATCTCGGCCAAGGAGGGTGTGATGAGTCCGCTGAGTCCGATGATATCGGGGCGACACTCGAGGGCGCGCTGCACGATGTCCTCGGCAGGTACCATGACGCCCATATCGATGATGTCGTAGCCATTGCAGCCCATCACCACGCTGACGATGTTCTTACCGATATCGTGGACGTCGCCCTTGACGGTGGCGAGGAGAACCTGAGGCCCCCTCCTAACCTCCCCCAGAGGGGGGAGGGACTCGGCCTCTGAGGTTTCCCCCCTTCGGGGGGGAGTAAGGGGGGCTAATATCTCTACCGCTTGCTTCATGGTGCGGGCGGTCTTGACTACTTGGGGGAGGAACATGCGGCCTTCGCCAAAGAGTTGGCCTACGCGCTGCATGCCTGCCATGAGGGGACCTTCGATGATGGCTACGGCCGAGGGGTATACGGTGAGGGCCTCGGCGAGGTCGGCCTCGAGGGTATCGCTGCTGCCCTTGATGAGGGCGCTTTGGAGGCGGTCTTCTAATGGAAAATTGAAAAATGAAAATTGAAAATTGCCATCCGGGTGGGAACTCTCATCTTTCATCTTTCCACATTCATCTTTTATCTCCGTTGCGAGTTGTATCAAGCGCTCGGTGTTAGTTACCCCTCCTTGGGAGGGGTTAGGGGAGGCCAAGATGACAGCCTCGATGGCTTCGAGGAGCTCGGGGGCGATGTCGTCATAGCGCACTGAGGTGGCGGGGTTGACGATGCCCATGTCCATGCCGGCCTTGATGGCGTGGTAGAGGAACACGGCGTGCATGGCCTCGCGCAGGTAGTTGTTGCCACGGAAGGCAAAGGAGAGGTTGCTGACACCGCCACTGACATGGGCTCCGGGCAGGTGGGTACGTATCCACTCGGTGGCACGGATGAAGTCGATGGCATAGGTGTTGTGTGCCTCGATGCCGGTAGCTACGGCAAGGATGTTGGGGTCGAAGATGATGTCTTGAGGTGACATGCCTACGACATCGACCAGCAGACGGTAGGCGCGCTCGCAGATGGCGATGCGGCGCTCGTAGGTGTCGGCCTGTCCCTCTTCGTCGAAGGCCATGACCACAACGGCGGCACCAAGACGGCGTATCTCGCGGGCACGAGCGAGGAAGGGCTCTTCGCCCTCCTTGAGGGAGATGGAGTTGACCACGCACTTGCCCTGTATGCACTTGACGGCGGCGGTGATGACCTCCCAGTCGGATGAGTCGACCATGATGGGCACGCGGGCGATGTCGGGCTCGGAGGCGAGGAGGTTGAGGAAATGTACCATCTCCTGCTTGGTATCGAGCAGGCCGTCGTCCATATTGATATCGAGCAACTGGGCTCCATCCTCGACCTGGTGGCGGGCGATGGAGAGTGCTTCGTCGTATTTCTTTTCATTGATCAAGCGGAGGAACTTGCGCGAGCCGGCTACGTTGCATCGCTCACCTACGTTGATGAAGTTGCGCTCGGGAGTGACCTCGCACAGCTCGAGGCCCGAGAGCCACAAGGCTTCGGGGCGCGGAGCGGGCACATGGGGCTGGGCTCCTTCGACAAGGGCGGCATACTCGGCAATGTAGGCATCGGTGGTGCCACAGCATCCGCCGATGATGTTGACCAGGCCTTCGGTGACGTATTCCTTGACCTGCACGGCCATATCGGCAGGCGACTGGTCGTAGCCTCCGAGGCTATTGGGCAGACCTGCATTGGGGTAGCATGATATGTAATAAGGTGCACGGGCGGCAAGGGCCTTGAGGTAGGGTTTCATCTGGGCGGCACCGAACGAGCAGTTGAGTCCGACGGAGAAGATATCGGCATGGCTCACCGAGGCGAGGAAGGCATCGAGGGTCTGACCCGAGAGGGTGCGACCGGCGGCATCGGAGATGGTCACCGAGAGCATGATGGGCAGGCGCTTGCCCATGCGAGCCATAACCTGCTCGGCGGCATAGATGGCGGCCTTGGCATTGAGCGTATCGAAGATGGTCTCGATAAGGAGGCCGTCTACCCCACCCTCGATGAGGGCTTCGATCTGCTCGTCATAGGCATCGACCAGCTCATCGTAGGTGACACCACGCTTGGCGGGGTCGTTCACATCGGGGCTGATGGAGCAGGTCTTGTTGGTAGGACCGATGGAGCCCACCACGTAGCGGGGCTTATCGGGGGTGGTGAGAGCCTGGGCCTCACGACGGGCAATAGCCACCGCGGCAAGGTTGATCTCGCGGCACAGGTGCTCGCATCCATAGTCGGCCATGGAGATGCGCTGCGCATTGAAGGTGCAGGTCTCGATGATATCGACACCCACGCTGAGGTAACGGCGGTGGATATCGGCAATCACGTCGGGGCGTGTGAGGCAGAGGAGGTCGTTGTTGCCCTTCTGCAAGCCGGGCAGGGTGGCAAAACGCTCGCCACGGAAGTCCTCTTCGGTAAGAGCAAACTTCTGTATCATGGTGCCCATGGCACCATCGAGTATGAGGATGCGCTCTTTGACGGCATCGGTGAGTTGTAGCATATAGATCGTTTATTTTCGTTTTACGAAATGTTTTACCCCTCGCATCGTCCACACGGCTGTGATGGCCAGCACGAGTCGGGTGAGGAATATCCACCAGAAGCTGATGCCCATGGCCACGAAGAGCATGGTGTCTTCGAGTAGCGAGTGCGACACGCCGAGGTGGTGGTTGACGAGGTTGGCCTCGTAGCGGTTGAGACGGCCCTGCTCGACCTCATCGATCATGATGGCTGCGCCATAGGCCATGCCCACGACATTGCCCGTGAGCCAAAGGAGGGAGCAACCCGTAGGCAAGCCGAAGAGTCGCATGAGGGGCGACAACATGTGGGCGATGCGGTGCATCCAGCCAAACTCCTCGAGCACGCGCTGCAACACCATGAGGGCGCTGACGATGAGCACGATGGTGACGGTGAGGGTGAGCGACGAGGAGAGCCACTGCATGAGAAGCATACCCCATGAGGTGACCTCGGTAGTAGCTGAAGCGAGGAAGCTGAAGGGTGCGCCGGTATGGGGCAGAAGCCAGTTGAGCACGATGGCCGACACGAACGACATGCCGACACGGAAGGCGACGATGCGCCCAAAGGGCGAGCCCGTCTTATGTGCTACGGAGCACTCTACAGGAAGGTTGTGCGACACGAGACACATCACCGCCAGGATGGTGGCCTCGCGCAGGGTGAGGGTGAGCGTAGTCATCACCGCTATTGTAGGATAGAGCGGCAGGAAGATGCTGGTGAGGAACACGATGGCCGAATCGCCCGACAGACCTATGAGGCCAAACATGGGGGCGAGGATAGCTGCCAGCCAATCGATGAAGCCGACATGCTGAAGCACACGCACTGCCAACGAGATGGGTAGCATCACCTTGAGTAGCCACACACAGATGCTGAGCGAGCGCGGCATGGCCAAGCGCAGGCATTTGTAGAGGCGGAGAAACAATCGGGGAAGAGGCATTACTTCAATTTACTATTTGACGATTTACAATTTACGATTTATTTACGATTGAACAATTTGGCAATTTTTCAGTACGAAATGATCTATTTATCAAATTGTAAATAGTAAATTTGTAAATAGTAAATAGAATTTATCTCTTAAACATTCGGTCCATCTCACGACGGTCGTCCTTCTCCTTGAGCGACTGACGCTTGTCGTACTGCTTCTTACCCTTGGCCAGTGCGATGACAAGCTTGGCCAAACCCTTCTCGTTGATGAAGAGGCGGGTGGGCACAACGGTGAAGCCGGGTGTCTTCTCCTCGTTCTGCAGGTTGCGCAACTCCTTCTTGCTGAGCAGTAGTTTGCGCTCGCGGCGGGCGTTGTGGTTGTTGTACGAACCGTAGAAATACTCCGATATGTGCATATTCTTCACCCACAGCTCTCCGTTGATGAAGTAGCAATAGGTGTCGACGAGGCTGGCCTTGCCCTGACGTATGGACTTGATCTCGGTACCTGTGAGCACGATACCGGCAGTGTAGGTATCGATGAACTCGTAGTCGAACGAGGCCTTCTTATTCTTTATATTTATAGGAGCGGTATGTTTCTTCTTTTCCATTATCCTAACATATTTGACAACGTGTTAAACAGCATGCGGATGAGCGCTGGCGATATCACGATGGCTACCGACACCAATGCGGTGAAGGTGAGACGGCGCTCGTCATCCACGGCAAATACCACATCGCTACCCTCCCATACGACCTTCAGTGTGTAGGCCAAGAGCGCCCACTTGATGATGAAGAGCTGCGGCAACAGTATCACAATGATATCGGCCACAAACACCACACCGATGGCGTACCCCGCAAAGAGTTGCGCCGCGGGCATATTGGCTGACTGCATCAGCAATTTCTGCCTTACCATATCGACAAGGTATGCCGCCAGGAAGAAGCCTCCAAAGAGGGCAAAGCAGTAGCTACACATCTCCATGAGTGCAGGCTGGTATACATTACGAGCCAATCCCTCGCGCAGGAAGGTGGCGAGGAGCACCACGATGCCACACAACGCCACGAGCGGATACACGAACGTACCCATCACATCGCGGCGAGGCGACTCGGTCACAATCTCCACCCACGCCTTCTTGGGCGCCACGATCAGCATGGCGAGGCGTTGAAACAGTTCCTTATAATTCATTCAATACACCAATAATTCCGGACACATTACTTTACCAATGCCTTGAGGCGGGCATAGTTGGTGAAGGCGGGATACTTTCCTACGGTATCTCTCTGCTCGTACTTGAGGGTACCGTCGGCCAATGTGTCAACCTTGTAGTAAGTATCGTGGTAGTCGCCTACAATCATCATGCATACAGAATCATTGGCTGCGATGACATCCAACATGTTGCGTACGATACCGCGTGTATCCTCGTCGGCATCAAGGGTATCGGTCAGCGTGCGCAGGTCAAAGTTCACGAAATCAGCTACATACTCAGCCTTCTCGGTCGGGGTGTAAGCAGCCTTGATATCGAAGCGCAGGGTATCACCAATCACTGTATTGGGTTGCAGATAGTAGGTGCCGCTACCTAACGACTGGATCACGGGAGCGATATTCACATAGCTGCCAGCAACCCACACGGTGGGATAGCTCCACGCGGTCTCAACCTGGAAGTTCTGAAGACCCTTCAAGGGGTGGATAGCTGCATTCTCAGGCAATGACTTATTCCATACGGGACATACGGTGAGGGCCTTACCCTCTACGAATGTGAATGTCTGCTTGTATGTATTGTCGACCTGCAAGTTAATCGTAATAAAGGCACGCTCGGTATCCTGCAAACCATATTTGCTCAACTGCTCGGGCACGGTGAGGTTGTCGAGCTTGAATCGCTCGTTCGAATAGTCGGCCACGAATTCAAGTTGTGACTTGCTGCGGTCGATGGTCACGATGCGTGAGAAAGTTGAGTTATAGCTATAGCCGGCAGGCTCGAAACATGAGGTCAATGACATCAACGATGCCACCACACATACTAAAGCGATTAAATTCTTTTTCATTGTTTTTATGAGATTTTTTAGTTTTCGTTTTCGTTATTATGGTCAACGGTCTACGGTCAACAGTCGACCGCCGCTTAATTATCAATTTTCAATTTTCAATTCTCAATTCAGATAAGGAATTCTTCGATGTGCTCATCCACATAGTAGGCGATGGTAGCCGTTATCTGCTCTTCGTTCTCGATGAAGTAGTCCTCGAGGTCGTCAAACTGCGGATACTGCTCATACATGGCCATAAACTCCTCGTCGGTGCGGCTGCGTGTGAGGTCGGCTTTGTATTCGTCGTATACCTCCTTGGCCTTGTATATAATCTTGGAGAAGTCCTTCAGTCCCCACAAGCGCAGTACCTTGGCAAATGGATTGTCGAAGATATAGGGGCCATAGCCATTATAGATGAGCTGGCAGAAGCCGCCATCCATCATCTCCTCGTGGAAGAATCGGTATCCCAGCAAGGCATGCTGCGTACCTGTGAGGCGCGGCATGGTCTCGGCCGTCAACTCTCCATCGACACAAGTGAGATAAGCGTCGGTAAACACCTTGAGGAAGCCATCCATTCCCTCCTCAGCGCCTTGGCGCAACTGTTCGTCAGTAATCAGTTTTTCCATAATCCGATTGATTAGGACGCAAAGATACGTAAAAGATAGTTATTTTTTGCCAAACGAAAGCTTAAATATATATAATAAAGGCAAAAATCAGCATTCAGCGAAAAAAATGTCAATTGGCAATTGTGATTTGTGAATTTAATTCTTAACTTTGTCACAACAAATTGTAAAGTTTATTTCATTAACTTACTAAATTAAGAAAAAATGACTTATTCACACGAAGTTGAACACATGTGTGTTGTAAAGAAGGGTCCTAACCACGGTCCCGCTCCCATTCCCGAAGAGGGTAAGTGGGTAAAATCAAAAGAGATCAAGGATATCTCAGGTTTGACACACGGTATCGGTTGGTGCGCACCTCAGCAGGGCGCTTGTAAGCTCACATTGAACGTTAAGGAAGGTATCATCCAGGAGGCATTGGTAGAGACTATCGGTTGCTCTGGTATGACTCACTCTGCTGCTATGGCATCAGAAATCCTTCCCGGTAAGACATTGCTCGAGGCTCTCAACACTGACCTCGTTTGCGATGCTATCAACACCGCTATGCGTGAGCTCTTCTTGCAGATCGTTTACGGTCGCACACAGTCTGCCTTCTCTGAGGGTGGCTTGATGATTGGTGCTGGTCTTGAGGACCTCGGTAAGGGTCTCCGTAGCCAGGTAGGTACTCTCTATGGCACACTCGCTAAGGGTCCCCGTTACCTCGAGATGGCAGAGGGTTACATCAGCCGCATCGCTCTCGACAAGAACGACCAAATCTGCGGTTACGAGTTCGTACACCTTGGCAAGTTCATGGACGAAATCAAGAAGGGTACCGATGCTAACGAGGCCTTGAAGAAGGTTACAGGTACATACGGCCGCTTCACCGCTGAGCA
>JAFZFZ010000003.1 GCA_017557005.1 Bacteroidaceae bacterium
AGCGTGCTATCAAGAATGCTTGCGGTAAGGATCAGAAGGACTATAAGGAGATGAACTACGAAGGATACGGCCCTCACGGTATCGCTATCTACGTAGAGACCTTGACCGACAACACCACACGTACCGTAGCTAACGTACGTAGCGTATTCACCAAGTTTGGTGGTACACTCGGTACTTCAGGTTCGCTCGACTTCATCTTCACACACAAGTCAACCTTCACCTTCGCTAAGAAGGACGATGTAGATATGGACGAGTTGATTCTCGAACTTATCGACTTCGGTGTAGAAGACGAGTACGATGAGGAGGAGAAGGAAGAGGGCGGCTCTGAAATCACTATCTACGGTGATCCCAAGTCATTCTCACAGATCCAGAAGCACCTTGAGGAGTGTGGTTTCGAGGTACGCAGTGCCGAGTTTACCCGTATCCCCAACGACCTGAAGGACGTTACCGAAGAGCAGCGTGCTACCATCGACAAGATCGTAGAGCGTCTCGAAGAGGATGAGGACGTACAGAACGTATACACCAACATGAAGCCCGAGGAGTAATCTCCAAAAGTCTTTTGTATACGATAATGTTTAGGGAGGTGACCATGGTCGCCTCCCTATTCTTTTATATATAGGTGCACTTCTTATCGGTATCGAAGAAAAAAGGTTTTGTAATTTGATAATCGTATATTTTGTGTAACTTTGCACATGTTCGTATGCGGACTTAGTATGTAGTAGTAAAACAATTTGTCACATAGGTAATATGAAGAAGATTGCAATCATTGGCGCAGGAAATATGGGTGGTGCAATAGCACGCGGATTGGTACAAGCGGGTGTATGTATGCCCGAGGAAATCGTGTGTACGGCAAAGAGTGATGCCACACTAAATAAGATGAAGGAATGGAATGCACGCATCGGTGTGACCAAAGATAATGGTGAGGCTGTGCGCGGTGCCGATATGGTGGTACTGGCGGTGAAACCTTGGTTCATAGAAGAGGTGGTAGAGGAGATTCGTCCTTGCCTCGACCTCGGCCGACAGATGGTAGCCTCGGTGGCTGCAGGCATTACATTGGATGACCTTGCGCATTTTCTTGTTCCTGACTATGATGACTATGAGAGGGAGCGCTGGTTTGCTGAGGCTGAAGAGCGTGAACCTCGGTTCCCCGATACGTTTCATGAACCGATCGTTTTCCGTGTAGTGCCCAATACGGCCGTGGAGGTGCTCAGTGGCGTAACTTTCATTGCTCAGCATGGCGCCTCGGAAGAACAGGTGGCTTATGTATCGCAATTGTTTGAAGCATTGGGCTTTGCTATGGTGGTGGAGGAGAAACTGATACCTGCAGGTACCTCGTTGGCATCGTGTGGCATAGCCTTCGCTATGCGTTATATTCGTGCCGCGATGGAGGGTGGTGTTGAACTGGGATTCCGTCCTGCTGAGGCTGCACGCATCGTGGAGCATACGGTGAAGGGGGCTGCTGCGTTATTGCTTAATAATGGCGCTCATCCTGAAGCAGAGATTGATAAGGTGACCACTGCTGGTGGCATTACCATCAAGGGACTGAATGCGATGGAGAAGGCTGGCTTTACTGCGGCCGTGATTGATGGATTAAAGGCGAGCAGATAAGAAGATGAAGATCCTTTGGCTCGACCTCAATTGTTCGTATGCGCATAGCTCGCTGGCATTGCCCGCATTGCATGCACAGGTGATGCATCGTGCGGATGTGGAGTGGGCGGTAGTGCGTACTACTCCGAGCGAACCTGTTGGCGTAGTGGTGGATGCTATCCATGCTCATTGTCCCGATGTGTTGGCTGCTACGGCATGGCTCTTCACGCATGAGCATCTGCTACATGTAGTAAGTAGAGTGAAGGCGCTTATGCCCCATGTGAAGGTGATACTGGGTGGCCCCGAATTCTTGGGCGATAACGAACAGTATATGTCGCGTCATCCGGAGGTGGATTTCGTGCTGCGTGGTGAGGGTGAGGAAAGCTTTGCTCAATGGATTGAGGTATGGGATAAGCCGGCAGAGTGGGGAGGTATCCCGGGACTTTGCTATGTGGAGAAATGTACAGATAGCGCTGATGATTGCAAGTTGCTATCTACGACCTACCATGATGGAGGTATAGCGCGTGTGGCCGATTTTGCGGCGTTGCGTGCGCCTGAAGAGAGTACGCTGTTTACATGGGGTAAGCCCTTTGTTCAGTTGGAGACAACACGCGGATGTTTCAATACTTGTGCTTTCTGTGTGAGCGGCATGGGTGACCCTATCCGTATGTTATCAATCGATGCTATACGGCGTAGGCTTCAGCATATTCGAGAAAGGGGTATACGTGATGTGCGTGTACTTGACCGTACGTTCAACTATCATGCAAAGCGTGCCATCGACTTGCTTCAGCTATTTGCGGAGTTTCATCCGCATCTGCGCTTTCATCTGGAGATACATCCGGCGTTGTTGCCACAAAGTGTGCGTGACGTGTTGAAGGCTATGCCTCACGGATTGCTACACCTCGAAGCGGGTATCCAAAGTTTGCGACAAAAGGTGCTCGATGGTAGTTTGCGCAAAGGAACGTTGGAGCATTCGCTCGATGGATTGCGCTATCTTTGTTCGTTACCCAATCTGGTCACTCATGCAGACCTTATTGCCGGACTTCCTCATTATACATTGAAGCAGATCTATGAGGATATACATACGTTAGCCGAATATGATGCTGGAGAGATACAACTGGAATCGCTAAAGCTGCTACCTGGTACTCTCATGCGCCGTGATGCCGCCAAGTTGGGTATACGCTACTCTCCACTTCCGCCCTATGAGGTGTTGGCAACAGAAGCTATCAGTAGCGCTGAGTTGCAGGAGGCGCGCCGTCTGTCGCGCTTGCTCGATGCCTATTACAATACTTCGGCATGGCAAGCCCTTACGCGGAGCCTGATATTGGAAGAGGAGGATTTCTTGCATCGTTTCCTAGCTTATCTGACCCAGCACAACTATATAGATCAACCCATGAGCCTTGAGCGTCGGGGTGAATTGCTTTATCTGTTTTGTTGCGAACATTATCCGCATCGTGTCACCGATGCGGCAGTAGCATGGATAGAGGCTGGCATGTCGCTCAAGAAACGCCCGGCTGAGGGGGTACGTACCAAGCATGTGCAACCCGTTGAGGGATGGAACGTGCTTTATGGTGAGTACAGTGAGCGCTTGCGCTTATGTTATCTGCCCGTAGGGGAGGAGGGGGGTGGCTATTGGTTTGGCTACGATACCACGGTGCAATGCCCCACACCCGTCTTTAAGGCCTCTCTTTAACGGGTCGCCGAGCGCTTTTACACTTTTCTTCTCAGGTGAGCGCGTTTTGATGAAAAAGCCAAACGCAAGCGGAAGTATATTTCCCAACAAGGATACAGTAGCTCCATCAAGGGAAGCGATAGGTGATAGCAGCGCTCGTCAAGATTGCGTGATGCGCGGTGCAGTACGTAGATGCGACTTCCGAAGCCTATAATCCAAATTACAGCAATGATGGCAAGGCTTATCCATTGGTGTTGCATGATGCTGAGCACGATGCCACCTATGGCTACGATGTGTAATAGGATGATGCTGGGGATATCAAGAGCAAACAGGTGTGAAACCATGCGGTGCATCTTGCCACGTATGAAGAGACGACTCAACTTATCGGCCTGCCAGATATAGCTATTGGCTGAGGCGCAACGTACTACCGACTGGGGATTTATGTCAGCGGTGATACGGTTTGAGGGTACATGCTCGCTGATGAAAAGGTCATCTTCACCACGCTCAAGGTCGAGGTGGCGGCTATATCCCTTGTTGGCAAAGAATATTTCTCGGCGATACGCTAAATTGCGACCGATGCCCATGTAACCTCGCTTGTTTAGTGTGAGGCCCAACAGGCGCAACTGCTGTAGCAATGTGTCAAACATATAGCAACGGTTGGCAAAACCCGCTTTGCGCTCGTAGTTGCTATAGCCAAGCACCACATCGGTGTCGTCGGTGAAGTTACGTGCCATGCGGGCCAACCACTGATTGCTTGTGGGGTAGCAGTCGGGCTCGGTAAATACAAGCCATTCCTTCTTGGCTGCTTTGATGCCAAGCATCAATGCCAACTTCTTGTGGCTGATGTAGCGTATGCTATCAGAAGTGAAGGTGCTATATAGATGTGGATATTTGTGTGCAAGGCGTTGTAGCAAGTCCTTGGTATCATCAGCCGAATTATCGTCTACCACGATGACCTCAAAGTCAGGATAGTCTTGCTCGAGGATAAGCGGAAGGTGCTTGGCGAGCAGCTCTTCACAATCGGCCGTAGCTATGACCACAGATATGCCAGGTTGCTTGTCGGTAACAAGGGTCTTACCTTTCTTCTCTGCTATCGTGCGGCGATGCACTGCGTTATATACGATAAAGGTGTATAGCAATTGAATAGTCGCCAGCACCCCGACGACTATCCATATGATATGTTCTGTAGTTTCTATATTCATCACTTCTTATTTGTCAAACTCTTTTCTTACAGTTCTTCGCTCAAGTAGCCCTTAGGCAATTCTCGGCAGTTGTATTGCGACGCCATTATCTCGCCATAGGCTCCGGCGGAGCGGATAGCGATGAAGTCACCGCGATGGGTGGTGTTGAGGTCTACGGACTTGCCAAACACATCGGAACTCTCACACACGGGACCTACCACGTCGTAGGTGAGCTCCGGCTCGTATGACGAGATATTCTCGATACGGTGATAGGCCTGGTACAGTGCGGGGCGGATGAGGTCAGTCATGCCTGCATCCACAATGGCAAAGCGTTTGCATGTGCCCTCCTTGATATAGAGTACGCGTGTGATGAGGCTACCACACTGGGCCACGATGCTACGGCCAAGCTCGAAGTGGAGCGTTTGTCCGGGACGTAAGTTGAGGTGCTTGCGGAATACCTCGAAGTACTCATGGAAAGCAGGGATGTACTTGTGGTTGGGGTGACCATAGTCAACGCCCAAGCCTCCGCCAACATTGATGCTGAGGATGGGGTATTTGCGACGCTCGAAGAGTTCTGTGAGTTCGTTCACGCGGTTGCAGAGAGCCACGAAGTCAATCATATCAAGTATCTGCGAACCGATGTGGAAGTGGATACCTACAAACTCAATGTGGGGGAGGGCGATAGCCTGCTCTATGACTTCCTCAATCTGCTCGAGGTTGATGCCAAACTTGTTCTCGGCTAAGCCTGTGGTGATGTTGCTATGGGTATGGGCACCTACGTTGGGGTTGATGCGCAGAGCTATGCGGGCTACCTTATCTTTCTTCTCTGCAAGTTCGTTGATGATGAGAAGTTCGGCTTCCGATTCTACATTAAAGCAGTGAATATTGTAGTCGAGGGCGAGGTTGATTTCGCGGTCGCTCTTGCCCACACCGGCATACACCACCTTGTGGGCGGGGAAGCCAGCCTCGATGGCGGCACGTACCTCACCACCGCTCACGCAATCGGCACCAAAACCTGCTGCGCTGATGATGCGCAGTACCTTGGGATTGGCATTGGCCTTGATGGCATAGTGTACCTCATATTCAGGGTTGCGGCGCAGCTCTTCACGGATGGTGTCGAGAGTCTCGCGCAATACCTTGGTGTCGTAATAATAGAAGGGCGTGTCAATATCCTTGAAACGCTCTATGGGAAAGGTTCCTTTGATCATGTCTTTAGTTAGGAATGAGGAGTTAGGAATGAGGAATTAGGAATTTGCCGTCCGCAAGGATACGCATCGCGGAGCTACAACTCCTAATTCCTAACTCCTACTTCCTAATTGTTAAACAGTTTGTCCTGCAAAGCCTGCAACGCACGTTTCTTGTCGCTCTCCTTGATGAGGAACGAAATGTTGTAGTTGCTACCGCCGAATGAGATCATACGTACGGGGATATCGCGCATGGCATCCATGGCACGTGCCTCGAAGCCGATGTTTTCCCAATCCATATCGCCCACTACGCAGATGATGCACATGTTGTGGTCGATGGTCACGGTACCATATTTCTTGAGGTCGTGCACAATCTCGTTGAGGTGCTTGGTGTTATCGATACTCATTGATACACCTACCTCAGAGGTGCAAATCATATCGATAGAGGTGTGATAGCTCTCGAAGATTTCAAATACCTTGCGCAAGAAACCGTGGGCAAGGAGCATGCGGCTCGACTTGATCTTGATGGCGGTGATGTTCTCCTTAGCGGCAACGGCCTTGATGGTGCCAGGGTCGGCTTCGTTGTTGATGGTGGTGCCGGGTGCCTGAGGCTCCATGGTGTTGAGGAGCTTCACGGGGATGTTGGCAAACTTAGCGGGCTGTACGCAGGTGGGGTGGAGGATTTTCGCTCCGAAATAGCCGAGCTCAGCTGCCTCCTCAAAGTGGAGGTGGCGCACAGCGGTGGTGCCCTCTACGATGCGGGGGTCGTTGTTGTGCATACCGTCGATATCGGTCCAAATCTGAATCTCGCTGGCACCGATAGCGGCGCCGATGAGCGATGCGGTGTAGTCGCTACCACCACGCTGGAGGTTGTCGACCTCGCCATTGATGTTGCGGCAGATGAAACCTTGGGTGATGTAGATCTGTGCCTTGGGGCTATGATCCAATACGTCGGTAATCTTCTCCTTGATATAGGCTGCATCGGGTTCACCATTCTTATCGGTGCGCATATAGTCAAGCGCTGCGATAAGGTGTGCGCTGATACCCTGCTCCTTGAGGTAGTTGGTCACCATGTTGGTAGAGATGATTTCACCTTGTGCCAAGATGATGCGCTCCTCAATAGAGGTAAATAGCTGCTTGGTGAACGAACGCAGGTAGTTGAACACGTCCTTTACCAAAGTTGCGGTCTGTTGCTTGTATTCCTCTGTATCGTAGAGTTCGTTGATATGCTTTTTATATAGGGCCTCGAGTTTGTTGATTACTTCGTTGGCACCTTCAGGGTTATTGTTGGCGAGGTAGCCGCAAATCTCTACCAATGAATTGGTAGTGCCCGACATGGCGGAGAGTACAACAATCTTGTCTTCGCCGTCGTTGATGAGCGCTGCTACGCCCTTCATACGTTGTGCCGAACCTACAGAGGTTCCGCCAAACTTCATTACTTTCATGTTTGTATCGTGATTATTGATTATTATCAGGGGTTTCTGTATTCTCTGTTTCCTTTTGTTCCACAACTCTGTGATTCTCGCAACGGAACACCTTACCCGGGAACTCTTCGAGCAGTTGCATGTTGTGTGTGGTCATGATGACCGTTGAGCCTTTTTCTTGGATGGTGCGCAAAAGCTCTACAATCTGACGTCCTGTCTCTGGGTCGAGGTTGCCCGTAGGTTCATCGGCAAGGATGATTTCGGGGTTGTTGAGTATGGCACGAGCGATAACGATGCGTTGTTGCTCGCCGCCAGATAGCTCGTGGGGCATCTTATAGCCTTTGGTGCTCATACCTACCTGCTCAAGAACTTCCTCAATGCGGAATTGGCGCTTGCGCTTATCACTCTCTCCTGTAGCCTTGAGTACAAAATCGAGGTTGTCATACACGTTGCGGTCGATGAGCAGCTGGAAGTCCTGGAAGACGATGCCGATGCGCTTGCGCAAGGCAGGTATCTGCTTGCGACGGATGTGTGCAAGGTCATACCCTAATACATTGGCTTCGCCACTATGTATGTCGAGTTCGCCATACATCGTCTTCAGCAAGCTGGACTTGCCCGAACCTACTTTACCTATGAGGTATACGAATTCCTTCTCTTGAATCTGCAGGTTAACATCTTCAAGTACGATATTCTCTTGTTGTCGGATTTCTACGTTTTGATAGCTTATTTGTGACACGTGTCGTTAAGTTTTCAATTTTCAGTAATGATAACTTTCTTAACGGTATAGCTTCCATCAGTGTGGAGTGTGCGTACGATGTTGATTCCCATTTGTGGAGTATCGTGGCTTACACCGTTGAGAGTGTAATAGGTAGTCTTTACAATGGCGGCCTCAGTGGCGACTGATTCGATATCGCAAGCGTTATCGTAGAGTGCACTTACTTCGTCGGCTGAGAGCGCATAATTGTAGATGCATAGGTTGTCGATATCACCCTTGAACATGGCGTCGCTCTTGAATTGACTACGTCCGATGTAGTTGAAGATGGGGTTGAAATCACCCGGACGGATGGTAATGTCGGCCGTAGATGCTTTCTGCTCACCATCGATATAGGCTGCGATGCTATCGTTGCCAATGGTGATAGTGATATGCTTCCAACCATATGTGCCAAGCTTGGCGATGTCCATGTATTGCTCTTCGCCGCCGTTCTTGATAGCAAAGCGCATCTTGTTGTTGTTTGCATTTGCGGTAAGGAACATATATTGGTCTTCACCGTTACCAAAGTCGAACAAACGCTGCCAGCTGCCGCTACCTTTCCAGCGTACCCAGAAGGCGATAGTCATTTCCTTTCGGTTGGCGATTGTGGTGGGGAGTTGGAGATAGTCAGCACTGCCGTCAAGAGCAAGAACCTTGTCCTTAATTTCTCCCTTCTTGGCGCTCAAATATGAAGGCTCGCCATAGTGTGCTGCGTGCAGGTTATGGCTGGTATAGTCAGCAATGTTATCTTCAAACTGATATGAAGCGATCAAGGCAGGTTCGTTAAGCATAGTCGCTACCACTGAGTCTGATGACTCTGAGCGGTTCATAGCGCGGTCGATGGCCTTTACCTTATATATATATTGATGGTTTTCAGACACAGTGTTATCGATGAATGCAGTATCAGCGATGTTGCGTGCAATGGTGTTCCACTCGTAAGGCATGCCTTGAGATGCGTCAGCACGCAAGATGGCATATCCTGTTACGTCCGCTTCATCAACAGTGTTCCATGAGAGGTTGATGGTAGCACTTGTGGGAGTAGCGATGAGTCCTGTAGGAGCATCGGGTGCATTCTGTTCACATGTAGCATTGGTGGGGAGCAAGCGCCATTGCTGACGGTCGTCGCCAGTGAATGCATTCTGCTGTATTACTGCGCCATCTGTGGTGCTACCACCTGATACTTCAAGGCACTTGCCAGAGTGACGGCTGAAGATGTAGTAGTAACCGTCACCTGCATATTGGAAGTACCATTGCTCATTTGAGCCCTTACCACCAGCATAGAGGATGATGCCGCCACCGTTCGAGGTCGACCAGTTGAGGATATCAAGCTGGGCGCTGTTTTTAGCATTTGAGATGAAGAAGTAGCTGAAATCACCACCGATACGGCTATCGACGGGTGCAATATTCCATTGCTGGTAAGCTTGTTTCTTATTACCACCTTGACAAATCTTTGTTCCGTTTGCCGTGTTGCCATCGGTAGGCATCATCAGCTTGCGGCTCTTCTTATTCATGATGATGAATTTACCTTCAGTGGGGCCGAGGGGTACATCTTCACCAGTGTGAATCTCCAGTACGCGCTCTGCATTTGTTTGTCCCTGCTGATATCCTGAACCACCGGGGAGGTCCATGATGTATTCGTGCATCGGGCCATGTCCGTCAAAGTAAGCCACCTTGTCTTGTGATACTACACGGTATGATGAATTGTTGGCCTGACGCTCAGAGGTACCACCAAAGAGCTGGATACGTCCATCGGGCATGCGGTATACGGCAGCACCTGTCCAATGTGAGCGGTCCTCGCCGTAGGCGAGTCGCTCACCCGATGTAGCCTGGCAGAATTGTCCGCGTGCACGTCCGTCAAATCCCCACCAGATACCTGTCTGCATACCATACTCTACACCTACGAGAGCCTCCATTACATTGTGTAGCTCATCAGCGGTGGCATGGTGGCCGTTAGCACGTACTGTCTCAAAGAACTTTGCATAGTTATCAAACGAACCCGCAAGCTGGTGAGTGTTTCCTTCATTGACATAGGGGCTCAAGCCATTATACCATTTCAGCGCTTCGTCACAGTTGAGCGTATTACCGCCACTAATGCGTATGCCGTCGAAGAACTCATCCTCCTGCATCAGTTTGCATATATTCTTGAAATCAGTCATGGTGCCTTGGTTCCAATAGCTGTAGTCTGCTTCGTTAAACGGAGCGATTGATACTACGTTGAATCCTTTGTCGCGGCAATAGTTGACGGTAGCTTTGAATAGGCGAATCCATTCGGCAGGCTTGCCTACATAGTTTTTCTGGTGCTGTTTTGCCTCATTTTTCCAAGCCTCAGTGTCGTCGTCTCCATAGCAAAGCACTTCGTGGTCGCTATTAAGGGCGATGTCCTTCACGCCTGAGATGGCGATATAGCGCAATCTTTCATTGAGGTCTCTTTTCTGATCAGAACTCAGTTCGCCATTCTCATCGACAAGGTCACTCGGCTGGAATGATACACGTCCCACTCCCAGATATTCTTTACCGATATGATTGGTTCCTCTGCGCACGTTGTCCTCACTGGGCCATGCGGTATCAAGTCCCCAAATGACGGGAGTCTTCACGCCTTCAGCTTGAGTGTTGAAAACGATGGTGGCATCCGTCTTCTTGTTAGCTTTAATATAATCGTTGGCAGAGGCTGTAGTGACTACAGACTCTTGGGCAGTAGCAATGCAAGTTGCACTTAATAGGGCAATTGCTGATAGTAGATGTTTCTTCATAGTTGTGCTTTTTCTTAAGTTTTCACATTATAGGCCACGAAGTTAGGTATTTTTTCGCAAATACCATAGCTTTTTTTCGCTTTTATATAATATAATATTGAAGTAAAGAATATCAAATGCAGTCTTTTGTTGCCGCACAATCAGGGCATAAGCCAGTGATGATATAGTTTATTTGGCTCGCCTGATATCCTTCGGGAAGCATGATGGATGGTATCCGCTGTTCGGTGAGGCAGATGGTGCGTTGGCATTGTAAGCAACGGAAATGGGGGTGGCGGTCGTCGTGAGCATGGTGATGGTGCGAGTGGCAATACTCGTAACGTGCTGAACCGCTGCCGTCGTTGATGGAGTGAATCAGATGCTGTTGCTCAAAGAGTGTCAGGGTGCGGAATATCGTTGAGCGATCGGCCTCAATCAGTCTTTCCTCTATTTGGCGTAGGGTGAGCGCTTCGCTTGAGTCCATCAGACATTGCAGCACAAGTAGGCGTATAGCAGTAGGCTTTACTCCGCGCTCCTGAAGCGTCTCGATGAGGGTATTGTCTTTGGTTTCTTGCATGTTAAGTGAAGTTTTCCCTATGTCGGCTGAATAGAGATAAAAAACGCTTACAAAAGTACATAATTCTACCCATTCGTGCAAAAGGAAACTTTTGAACTTCTGTTAATCCTTGTTGTTATAACTAAAATTTTTATTCTTTATAAATATGATGCGATAATTGATTTTATTTTGTATATTTGCCAGCTGATTGTGAAAAACTCAATAATAACCAATTATATTTATGGAAAAGAACATACAAGAATTGACCGAAAAGATGTTTCGGGATGGAGTAGAGAAGGGCAACGAAGAGGCTGCACGCATCGTAGCTGCCGCCAATGCCCAGGCTGCTGAAATCGTAGAGGCTGCACGCAAGGAGGCTGATGCCTTGGTTGCTGCTGCTCAGAAGTCAGCTGCTGAGTTGATGGAAAATACAAAGTCGGAGCTCCGCCTCTTTGCAGGCCAGGCTGTGAACGCACTCAAGAGTGAGGTTGCTACATTGGTATCAGACAAGGTGGTAAGCGGCGCAGTGAAGGAGCTCACCGCTGATAAGGAGGTGATGGGTAAGTTTGTAGTAACACTTGCTGAGAAGTGGGTGGCTGACGAGCCTATCGTGATCTCTGCTGCTGATGGCGAGACTCTCAAGAAGTACTTTGCTGCTAAGGCTAAGGCATTGCTCGACAAGGGCGTGACCATCGAAGAGGTAAACGGACAGAAGGCTCTCTTCACCATTCAGCCCGCTGATGGCTCTTACAAGGTGAACTTCGGCGAGGAGGAGTTTGTAAACTTCTTCCAGTCATTCCTCCGTCCTGAGTTGGTAGAGATGTTGTTCTGATTTATGATTTGAGATTTCTGATTTCTGATTTACCATCCGAAAGGATATACTCGGTCGGTAATAAATCATAAATCATAAATCATAAATTTCTCTTTATGAAGAAAAACTATTATTATCTCATTGCCGGATTGCCGGAATTGTCGCTCGATGATAGCAAGTTGGGAATCACCGTACGTGAGTTCCGCGAACTGTACTATCCCGAGTTGGCCAATGATGACCGCGCTTTGCTCGACCTCATCTACCTGAGCTACGACAATGCTAACCTTCTTACCTTATTAAAAGATAAGGAGGCTGCTATTGCCGAGGGTGGACTCTATACGAGCGACGAACTGCTGGCCATCATTGAAGCTGCTCGTGCCGAGGAGACTCCCGATCGCAACTATCCGCGCTATATGTACGACTTCGTGGCACAGATGGATAACGAGGAGAGTGCAGCCGAAGGTATCTTCCCTGAGGACCGCTTGGCTCAGCTCTACTACGCCCACGCCATGAGTCAGGGTAATGTATTTGTAGAGCGTTGGTTTGCATTCAATCTCGACCTCAACAACTTCCTTACAGCTATCACCGCACGCCGCTACAACCTTGATGTGAAGTCCCTCATCGTGGGCGACAACGAGGTAGCCAAGGCACTGCGCACATCGAATAGCCGCGACTTTGGCTTGACCGGTGTGATGGATGGCTTCGAGGAGGTGATGCGCATCAGCGAAATTGATAATCTCGTAGAGCGTGAGCGCAAGCTCGACGTGCTCAAGTGGGAGTGGATGGAGGAAAACTCCTTCTTCGACTACTTCACCGTAGAGAAGCTCTTTGCCTTCCTCGTGAAGATACAGATCATCGAACGCTGGATTACCCTCGATGCCGAGGCTGGTGGCGAGATGTTGCGTGGCATGATACGCCAGTTGAAGGAAGAGGTAAAGGTACCTCAAGAGTTTAGAGTATAATTAATTTACAATTTGACGATGTACAATTTACAATTGACATAGTACATAATAAAATGTATGTGTAGTGTGGCTTGGATAATAAATGGTACATTGAAAAAATGAGAATTGTAAATAAATGGTAAATTGTAAATAGTAAAATTGTAAATATAAATGGCTACATTAGGAAAAGTTAAAGGCGTTGTTCAGAACTTGGTGACGCTGACAGTAGACGGTCCCGTGGCACAAAACGAAATCTGCTACATCACCACCGGCGGCGATAAGCTCATGGCCGAGGTGCTCAAGGTAGTGGGTAACGACGTGTACGTGCAGGTGTTTGAGAGCACACGCGGACTGAAGGTAGGTGCTCCTGCCGAATTTACCGGCCACATGCTTGAGGTAACCCTCGGCCCCGGTATGCTCTCAAAGAACTACGACGGTCTGCAGAACGACCTCGACAAGATGGACGGTGTGTTCCTCAAACGCGGACAGTACACCTACGCTCTTGACGATGATCGCAAATGGCTCTTCAAGCCCCTCGCCAAGGTAGGCGACAAGGTGAAGGCTTCTGACTGGCTCGGTGCTGTAGAAGAGAACTCTCAGCCTCTGAAGATCATGGTACCCTTCCAGCAGAAGGGTGTTTGCACCGTGAAGTCTATCGTGGCTGAAGGCGAATATACTATTCAGGACACTATCGCAGTGCTCACCGATGAGGAGGGCAACGACATCAACGTAAACATGATTCAGCGTTGGCCCGTGAAGGTGGCTATGACCAACTACGTTAATAAGCCCCGTCCCTTCAAGCTCCTCGAGACTGGCGTACGTGTAATCGATACTGTGAACCCCATCGTAGAGGGTGGTACAGGCTTCATCCCTGGCCCCTTCGGTACAGGTAAGACCGTGCTCCAGCACGCTATCTCTAAGCAGGCCGAGGCCGACATCGTAATCATCGCAGCTTGTGGTGAGCGTGCTAATGAGGTAGTAGAAATCTTCACCGAGTTCCCCGAGCTCGTTGACCCCCACACCGGTCGCAAGTTGATGGAGCGTACCATCATTATTGCTAACACCTCAAACATGCCCGTAGCTGCTCGTGAGGCATCTGTATATACCGCTATGACCATGGCTGAGTATTACCGCTCAATGGGTCTCCGCGTATTGCTCATGGCCGACTCTACTTCACGTTGGGCACAGGCACTGCGTGAGATGTCAAACCGTATGGAGGAGCTCCCTGGTCCCGATGCGTTCCCCATGG
>JAFZFZ010000004.1 GCA_017557005.1 Bacteroidaceae bacterium
TACACCCTCAGGGACTCGAACCCTGGACCCATTGATTAAGAGTCAATTGCTCTACCAACTGAGCTAAGAGTGCGTTTGTTTCTCAATTGCGGTGCAAAGATAGTACTTTTTTTTGGAACTGCCAAACGTTTTGAACTTTTATACCAAAACAAGTATATAGACCGTCGACTATTGACTATATCCAAGCAAAGTATATAGAAAGAAAAAGGTTCCGAAACTTTCGTTTCAGAACCTTTGTACACCCTCAGGGACTCGAACCCTGGACCCATTGATTAAGAGTCAATTGCTCTACCAACTGAGCTAAGAGTGCGTTTGTTTCTCAATTGCGGTGCAAAGGTAGTGCTTATTTTTGGAACTGCAAAACGTTTTTGAACTTTTTTTCAAAAATATATGCATTTTTTCATTTTCGCATCTTTGCATCATAACATCGAAACAGGCCCATTCCTCCGTTACCTACTCAAACTCAAAGAGTTCTGACGGAGTTGTGCGTTTTAGGGCCGAAAGGTACAAATCTTTACCAGGAATGATTCCTACGCCACGAAGTTCCCACTCCACCGTTTTATAAGCGAGCTCCGGATGATTGTTTTCGCGGCTCAGATGACAAAGCCAGATATATTTGAGGTCCTCGGTCAGGTTTGCAGCGAGGAATTTTGCTGTAGCCTTATTGCTCAGGTGTCCGTTGGGACCGGTGATACGATCTTTCAGATACTGCGGATAGGGTCCGTGCGCCAGCATCTCCTCATCGTAGTTCGACTCTATCACCAGGTACTGAGCACGCATGATGTACGAAGCCACGGTATCGGTGATATGTCCCAGATCGGTGATAAAGCAGAATCGCTTGCCATCACACTCTATAAAGTAGCCCACATTGTCGTTGCCATCGTGCGGCACCTCGAAGGGCGTGATGTCAAAGTCGCGAAAGCGCAGCGTCTCCTCCTTCTCCACATAGCGCATGCACGACACCAGCTTCTGCGTCATGCAGTAGTTTCTGTTGATGCCCACATGAGTAGCACAGGTAGCATAGATAGGGATATTATACTTCTCACCCAGCGTACCCAGCGACTTGATGTGATCAGCATGGTCGTGAGTTACAAAAACGCCCATGATGCGTTCAAAGTCAAGGCCCACCTCCTTCAGTGCTGCCTTGATGGTGCGCACAGGGATACCTGCATCGATGAGGAAGCCGTAGTTGTCGGTCCCCAAGTAGAAGCAGTTACCGCTACTGCCGCTTGCCAAACAAATAAATTTCAGTTTCATCTATATTCTTTTTTTTATTTTCCTATATATATAATGTATTAGAACGGATATCCCACGGCAAAGTGCCATGCAAAGTCGCGCCCAAACTTGGGGTTGACGATCGGATATCGCAGCGGACCCGACATGTATGCGGGGTTGATAGCCTTCATAGCCGCATCGAATCGCAGGATGAGGAAGTTCAAGTCGAGACGCACACCCAGGCCATAGGCCACTGCTATCTGCTTGTAAAACTTATCCCATAGGAACACGCCATCGGGCTGGTCATCGTAGTCGTATATGGTCCATATATTACCGGCATCTACAAACAGAGCGCCGTTGAGTTTCCAGAACAGGTGAGCACGATACTCCAGGCTGAGGTCGAGCTTGATATCGCCCGACTGGTTGATATAGTCGATGGTACCGTTGCGAGTCACGTAGCTACCGGGACCAAGTCCGCGCACCTGCCATCCACGCACGCTGTTGGCACCACCCGCATAGTAGCGCTTCTCGAAGGGGAGCATGCGAGCATTGCCATAGGGATACGCCACGCCGGTCTCCACATGGAAGAAGAGCGAGTTGCTCTTGTCAAAGTTCATATTCATCGTCCACGACACGTCACTCTTCAGATACTGCGCATAGGCAATATTGAACACGCGATACTGTCCCACCGAGTCGGTGCGCATCTGGAACGCCTTCGACAGCATATACAACATATTACCTGCCACCTCCACACCGGCACGCACCGAGTGCGACACGTCGAAGTAGTCCTTGGCAATGCCCGCATTGGGCGAGGTGTAGTAGAAGTCATAACCCGTACGGAAGATGAAGAGATCCTCGTAGTTAAACTTCATAATCGAGTTGTGGCTGTTGTATATCTCCAGATAGTTATCGATAAAGTACTGATCGATGTGCGGCACCGACACGAAGTTCACACCAATCACATCCAGTCGATGCTTGGTACGCTGCGTGCTGTTCCACAGATATCCCCACGAAGCCGAGAACACGTTACGGTCAAATTCCGGACGGCGTTGCATATTGTACTGCAACTCCAGCTGAGTGGTAGCCTTGCTTCGGCGCTGCACCTCGTTGCTCACAAAGGGCACGATGAATCGCGGGAAGTTGAGTCCCACATCGGCACCATACTCCAAGAAATATCGGTTGGTATAGTCAGACAAGTGCGTGATGTTCTCGTATGCACCGCGCAGCTTCACCGACAACACCTCCGACCCTCTGAAGAGGTTTCGGTTGGTAAAGGCCAATGCTGCCGACACGCCAAAGTCGCCCGCCGTGTTCGTCACATCCAGTTCGGCACCCACCGACACCTTCTTGGCGGGGCGCAACACCACGTTACATCCCAGCGTGCTATCGTTCAGCTCCGTAAATCCGATGTTTGTATACTTCAAAGCCCCCAGTCGGCTATACAGCGCGTACGTATCCTTCACCTTACGAGCATCATACAGCATGCCCGGCTCCAGCAGCGACGCATTGCGCAGCACCTGAGGACGTATCGCCATGGTGCGGTCATACACGAAGGTGCTACCATCATATCGCAACGTATCCTCCAGCAGGGCACCACGTTGGTAGTTATGCGATGCCGGGAACAGCTGGTAGCACACCTCCCCTATCGTAAAGGGCTTCAGTGCCGTACCGCGTCGTTGCGGCATCTCAGCACCCTCCGATGCAGTCGGCTCCGCCTGTGCACCACGCACACGCACCGTCAGCTCCACATCCGATGAGTTGCGCGCCGTATCAGCCAGATAGGTGATAAAGTCCTTGTTGAATGAGTAGTAACCATGGTTATGCAGGTGACTGGTCAGTCGGCTACGCTCACTGTTCAGTTCGTTCACATCCAGCGGCATGCCCACCTTGAGTAGCGAGTTGGCCGTGTCAGCATATATCTGAGCCAGCAGAGCCGAGTCTCTCACCTGATACTTGATATTCGATATATGATACTTCTTGTTCAGGTCCACATAGTAGTCCACCTGCACGGTACGTCGTGTCACCACCGTGTCGGCTACCACCTCAGCACGCAGATACCCCTGATTGGCCAGCACCTGCTTCAGCACGCTGCAGCTTTGCTCCGCCAGTGCCGGGTCATATACGCAGGGCTCCTCTCCCACCCGCTTCAGCAGACGGTTGATGCCATTGTCATTATTTCCGGCCAAGCAATACAGACGCATCGACAATCGCGCCACGCCCAAGAATCGCTTGTTGGGACGCTGCCTCACCTTCGACTTCAGCGACGATGCCAGCGCAGCGTTCTCTTCCGACACCACACGCACCTTATTCAGCAGATAGCCATCCTCGGGCAGATGATCCGACACGGCACATGAGGACAATGCCATCGCCATTATCCCGACCCACAACCATGCTACCTTTCTTTTATTCCAAGCCATCTGTCACTGTCGTCGTTACATGCTAAAATTGGTTCCTTTCCGCAGCATTCCTTGCCGCACGGTCAAAACAAACCAATCTACGCGTAATTTAATCTTGCAAAGATAGGAAATAAATAAAAAATCTTTGTAGATTTGCATCGATTTTTCATCATCCTATTTATATAAAACACAAAAATCATGTTAAGCAAAGCCAAAATAAAGCTCATCCAATCACTCGAGCAGAAGAAAAAACGTAGAGAAGAGCAACTTTTCGTAGCCGAGGGCCCCAAGGTGGTGGGCGACCTGCTCCCCTACTTTGCCTGCCGCCTGCTCGTAGCCACCGAGAGCTGGCTTGCTTCACATCCCCATATCGAGGCTGCCGAGGTCGTTGCCGTCACCCCCGACGAGCTGCGCAAGGCCAGCTACCTCAAGACCCCCCAAGAGGTGTTGGCCCTCTTCGAGCTGCCCACCCGTGAGCTCCCCGCCGGCATTGCCGAGAGCGAACTCTGCCTTGCGCTCGACGACGTACAAGACCCTGGCAACCTGGGCACTATCATCCGCATTGCCGACTGGTTTGGCATCCGCCACATCATCTGCTCCACCGGCACCGTCGACGCCTTCAGTCCCAAGACCGTGCAGGCCTCTATGGGAGCCGTGGCCCGCGTCAGCATCCACTACACCGACCTGCCACACTACCTCAGCACCCTGCGCACCAGCAGTCCTGCCACCCCCATCTACGGCACCTTCCTCGAGGGCGACAATATCTATAAGAAAGCCCTCACCACCCACGGCATCATCGTCATGGGCAATGAGGGTAAGGGTATCAGCGCGCTCACCGAGCAGTCAGTGACCGATAAGCTCTTCATCCCCAACTATCCCGAAGGCTGCGTCACCTCCGAGTCGCTCAATGTAGCCATCGCCACCGCCATCACCTGCGCCGAGTTCCGTAGGAGACCGTTGGCTGTTGACCGTTGACTGTTGACTATTGACCGTTGGCTGTTGGCTGTTGGCCGTTGACCGTTGACTGTTGACCCTATCACGCATTCACTTCACCAACTTCTTCAGTCCGCTATCCGTCTTCTTGATGCCTTTGCGGAACATCTTCGCATTCAGCTCAGCACCCAAGCGAGAGGTATGCGTGTGGTCACGTTTGTAGTACTTTGCAGCCTCCTCCTTGCTACCCGCCTTGCGGTCCAGGTAATCGGCCGTCAGGTTATGTATATCCACGAAGGGCACGCCCAGCTCCTCGGCCACCTCCTTGGCCCATGAGGCAGCACTGCCGGGGCGGCGCTCCATCTTACCACCGGGCCACTCGTTGCGCGGTGTCATGCTCGCAATCACGGGGTTAGCACCCTTCTCGCGCACGTCGTCTACAAACTTACGCAGATACCAGCCATACGAGTACACCACCTTGTAGGTGCGGTCCTTCGCCAGTCGGTACACATGGCTACTATCCTTCACACCAGCGATATCGGCACGCGCCTTGCCACCTGCGATGTCGCCCATGTCATTATGTCCAAACTGTATGATCACGTAGTCGCCCGGCTCCAAGCTGTTATACACCTTTTCCCAGCGCCCCTCCTCCATGAAGGTGCGGGCACTGCGTCCGGCCATGGCAGCATTCACCAGCGTACACTTCTTCGTGTTAAACACCGTGTGAGCCACGCTACCCCAGCCCCACATGCTATCATCGTCCTTGTCCTCATTCTTCACCGTGCTATCACCAGTGAAGAACACCACCGGCTTGCCCTTCTCGCGCTGAAACTTCTCCTTGGGCAACTCCAGCGGCAGCAGATACTCCTTCAGTGCCAGTCCCTCACACGCCGCTATAGCCTCAGCCGCCGAACGCGCATTGGTACGAGCACCCAGTTCGCTCGTATGTATCTTGTCCAGATAAAACATATAGTTCACCTTCCACGGCGTGTACGACTCAAACTTACGCGCAGTCGTACCCTCCAGGTCCACCCAGGGCACCCCCATCTCGCGTGCTATCTCCTGCTGCCATTTCGTGAAGGTCTCACGCTTGCGAGTGATGGTAGAGGCATCGTCCCACGAGTTGCGCGGGGTCAGTGAGCACAGCACCGGATAGGCACCCTTGCTACGCACATCGCGTATAAATCGACGCATATATTCGCCGTAGCTATATACCGTCTCCACCACGCCCGTCTCCTTTATTTTCACCACCATGCTATCGGTGCCGATGCCTGGTATCGAGGCGCGAGCACGACCCTCGTCGTACGGACCATTGTCATTGTGTCCCAGTTCGATGAGCACCCAGTCGCCCGGCTTCACCCCCTCGAGCACCGCCGGCCACAGCTGACGGTAGAAGGTGCGACTACTCGTGCCACCCAGCGCGTGGTTCTCCACCGTGATGCGCTCCTTGTCAAAATACTGCTGAGCAAAGTATCCCCATCCCCACTGTCCGTTGTTGCCATTGCCCAACGTACCCGTTCGCATGGTACTGTTACCCACCAGGAAGAGCACAGGGTTGGTGCCCTTGCGCGACGATCCCGGCACCGGACGCGCCGTGTTTGCCTTGTTCAGACTATCCAGCGTCACATCGCGCACCTTGTTCACATCCTCCAGCGGAGCATTCAACTTATTGTCACCTTGTGCCCATGCAACTGTAGCCATAGCACAGCACCCGAGCAGCATCACGATTGTTTTTTTCATAGCAATTACATTATATATTGCAAAGATACGAATAAGCGAGTAAAAAGTCAAATCTCAACGAGCGAATGTAAAAAAAGCTTGCTTTTGCTATACTGAGCGAGGCAGAGATTCAGCGCAGCTAAGTTTACTTGAAGTTTTTGCAACGAGCGAAAGTATCTAAATGATCTATCATAAATATACGAATAAGTGAACGAGAGATTCAATGCAGCTAAGCGTACTTGAATATTATCCCATCCGCAATTGCAGAACAGAAAATTTATGCTACCTTTGCTGCGATGAAGTACGATGTGTACATATGCTACTCGATGAATTTCTCAGACTTGGCCTACGATCTGTCGGCGAAGCTGGGACGCGAGCGTGTGATGTGCCACCTCGACTGCGTGGATAGCGGATTCACCCTGAACGACTATGTCAAACGCATGATGGACAGTTGCCGCACCTATGTGGCGCTGGTGGGCTCCCGATTCGCCACCTCGCCCTATGCGCTGGCATCTTTGAACTATGCCATCGAGACTGGCAAGGCAGTGACGGCTTGCTACATGGACGGTACGCCATTACCCGAGGAGCTGGCAGCACAGTTGCACATCGTAGCAAGGGAGTCGTTGCTGTCCGAAGTCCTGTTCAAAGCAAAGAGCAACGAGCCTCCCATGCCCATCGAGCCAGCCGCATCTGTAACACCCGAAGAGCCCGAAGCGATATCAGCCGAAAAGGCCGAGGCGATTGCCGAGCTGGTGGCATCGCTCCTGAACGACAGCACACCCACCATACTGCCCGAGCAACCCTACACCTACGAAGAGCCGAAGGCGGAGGCGTCAACACAGCCGGTGGTGGAAGAAGAAGAGAATACCAGCTTTTCATCGTGGAGGATGGCCATAGGCATCATACTGATGATAATCATTTCCCCCACCATCCGTCTATACAAGACAGTGATGCAGGAGAAGCCATCCACACAGGTGGTGGCGCTACCGCAGCTGACAGTCGAACAAGCCGATGAGGCGAAGCGCCTCTACTACTTGGGCAGAGCCTACTTTTACGGCGACGGCGACGTGAAGATAAACCGCGTGAAGGGGCTCGAACTCATTGAACGTGCGGCCGAAATGGGCAATCTGCAGGCCATATACAACGCCGGCGTGATATGTAAAATGACCTGCCGGGCCGAATTATCGGAGGAACTTCGCACAAAGGCCGCCCACTACCTGTACAAAGCTACCGCCTACGGACACGAACAGAGTTTCGAAAAACTATCCGAGATGTGCTACTGGGGAGCAGATTTCCACGAAGCGAAGCGCCTGTTGGCACACTGCTACGAGCGTGGGTATGGCACCAAGAAGAATGCCGACAACATGGTATACTGGTATAACGAATCAGCCAAGAATGGCAACGTGGAAGCCCTATGCAAGATGGGCGATCTGTACTTCTACGGCAAAGGCGTAAAGAAGGATTTCAAAAATGCGCAGCTATACTATGAGCGCGCTGCCAAAATGGGAAATGCACGGGCCAAGCAGATGCTGCAAGAGATCAAATAGCTGTTGGCTGTTAGCTGTTAGCGGTCATTAATTGTCAACCGACGCCAAACCGAGAGCAGAGATAAGCTCGCTTAATCTATGCCGAGGTGCGCAGGAGGAAAAGCCTGCATAGAAGGATTAACAGTCTACGGCCCCTTCCGGATGGTTAATTTTTAATCTTCAACTTTCAATTCTCAATTTGCTTGCCACCCCGGCAGGCCAGCAAGGGCGAAGCCACTTGCAAATTCTGTGAATTAAAAACCAGCGTGAATGGAATTATAAATAAAATTCTGTGTATTTCTGTGCTTTCTGTGTGAGATCAAAAGCATTCACCCGGAGGCCAACATCAACCCTTAACCATTGGCTCTTGGCTGTTAGCAAAAAAAGGGGGTGTGTCAAAACGACGCACCCTCTTGTTATATTCACAAAGCCCCTACTTTCACAAGCTGGGGCTTTGATATATCCTAAAGTTTTTGTATCTTTAGGCATTGAATTTAGTCTATGGCAAAGATACACTTTAGAGATTACA
>JAFZFZ010000054.1 GCA_017557005.1 Bacteroidaceae bacterium
ACGCTTACCCATACCTGAAGTAAAGTAGTCACGAAGAATTGACAAACGTTCTTCTTCACTGTAACGTTGATGTTTTTTTCTCATACTGTCTACACATTTTAATGGTTATTAAATGTGTCTACCTATACCAGTATAAGACAAAATTGCTCGAAAGAGAGCATGATAAAACATCTCACCTTCAGCGAGAAGATGAGATATATGTGGGCATCAGCATTACTGACCCTTGCCAGGCCAAAAATAAAACTTTTTTACTCGGCTAAACAAACGACTTCTTACTCAAAATCGATATCAATCTTCAAGTCGTCGCTCAAAGTGCTGGTTTCGCTTTGCTGAATGACATCTTCAATGGAGGTCACCTCCTCATCGGAGGTCGCAAAACGCTCAGGTAAGGTTTGATGTTCGTGGATATACCCAATCACTTGGCTTAGTCCGCTGATAAATTTACTGAAATCCTCTTGATAAAGGAATATTTTGTGTTTTTCAAATGAGTACGCACCTTCGACGCCATCGCCTTGCGATATGCGCTTGCTTTCCGTGATTGAGAGAAAGAGTTCGCCCTTCTTATTACGCTTTACATCCAGATAATAGATTCGCTTTCCAGCCTTTATGGCCTGTGAATAAACTATATCCTTTTCAAAATCCATGCTATACGTTATTTTACTGGTTATTAGATTTAGAGTCTGTTTTGATTTTAACGCTTATTTATCTTAGAGTCTGCTTTTCCGTTTATTTGAGATTCTTTTCGGTATCTTTGACCTCTCTGCTCTTGCAAATAGACCACTATTCGCTGCTATCTGAGAGACCAAATCTCCTCGAAAATACTTCTCAACTAAACTTGAAATAAAATCCAAACAGACTCTCAGCGCCAAAATTGACACTTTTATTTGAGAAATGCAAAACATTTTGATAAAAAAGACTCATTTTTTATAATATTTTACCATTTTGACAAAAGAACTGCACAACAACGCAACTACAAGAGCCTACAGCGCCGCCCTAAGGGAGGCATAAAAAGTGACTATTGGAGCCGCCAAACAAAAATCTTGAGCACGTATATAGAAATATATGTATAGAATCTTCGGTTAATCGAAATTTTACACTAATTTTGCAGAAAATTTCATATAGAGTTATGATCAATAGAGCACTTATCAGACTGAAGGTTCTTCAGATTATTTATGCCTACTACCAAAATGGCGGCAAGAATGTAGAGGCGACAGAGAAAGAGTTGTTTTACAGTTTATCCAAAGCATACGATTTGTACAACTATCTGCTTCTGCTGATGGTGGAGGTAACACGCTTTGCAGACCGCCGTATCGACAACCGCCGCAACAAGTTGCGCCCCACATACGAAGACCTCAATCCCAATACACGCTTCATCGACAATGCTTTCATCGCTCAGTTGGCTGCCAATCAGCAGTTGGAGGACTTCTGCAACAACCAAAAGCGCAGCTGGGAAGACCATAGCGAATTTGTAAAGCGCTTGTTCGAGCAGATCGAGGCATCGGAGGTATACCAGGAATATATGGCTAAGGAAAGCCTCACCTACGAAGACGACCGCGAACTGTGGCGTAAGCTCTACCGCTCATTCATCGCTACAAATGAAGAGTTGGATGAGATTCTCGAGGAGCAGAGCTTGTACTGGAACGACGATAAGGCAATCATCGATACATTCGTATTGAAAACCATCAAGCGATTCGAGCCCGACAATGGTGCAGAGCAGGATTTGTTGCCCGAGTATCGCGACGACGAGGACAAGGAGTTTGCCCGTAAGCTCTTCCGCCAAGCCATCACCAACGCAGAGACATACCGCAACCTCATGTCGAACAACACCAAGAACTGGGACTTGGAGCGTCTCGCCTTCATGGACATCCTCATCATGCAGGTAGCTTTGGCCGAGATCTTGTCGTTCCCCACCATCCCCGTTTCGGTATCGCTCAACGAATACGTAGAGATTGCCAAAGTATATAGCACACCCAAAAGCGGTAGCTTCATCAATGGTATGCTCGACACAATTGTTAATCAATTAAAAAAAGAGAACAAACTGAGCAAAGCATAACTTAATATTGTATATCTTTGCACGGAGAGACTTGAATACATATTATTAAAACTCATAAACAGAAAACAAAATGTTATTATTGGAAGTACAAGCAGGAGGCGCAGCTGGTATCTTCGGCAATCCTCTCACCATGATTGTATTGATGTTCGTTATCATGTGGTTCTTCATGATCCGTCCGCAGCGCAAGCAGCAGAAGGCTATCGAGGCTTTCCGCAACAGCCTTAGCGCAGGTCAGCAGGTAGTGACAAGCGGTGGCGTGTATGGAACCGTAAAGGACATCGTAACTGAGAACGGACGTCAAGTTGTAATCCTTGAGATTGCTACCGGCGTGAAGATCAAGATTGACAAGTCGTCTATCTATGCCGACATGTCAGTTAACGCACAAAAGTAAAACATACACTTGATGGCCTCAAAAGCGCCTCAACAGCTGGAAAGCACAAAAAGATTTATAAGAAACTTCCTGCGTATCAACAACAGCAGGGAGTTTCTCGTATTTTTATTTTTCCTATTAGTCGCATTCTTCTTCTGGTATCTGACTACCATGAGCAACGAGTATGACATGACTTATACTCCCAAGGTAACGCTCAAGAATGTACCGAACAAGATGATTGTGACATCTCCCCTGCCGAAAAGCATAGAGGTTACGCTCAAGGACAAGGGCGACAAACTAATAGAGTTCAAGGTGCGCGGCAAACTCAAGGAGATCGATGTAGATTACCGTCAGTTCACTCCCAACAAAATGGGACATGCTGCCATCTATGGCGCAGAGCTGCACCGACTCATCAGCGCACAGCTTCCCCCATCGACTCAGATCGTAGCCATCTCACACGACACCTTGCAATACTACGTGGCAGCAGCACAAGGAGTAAAGGTGCCCGTGCGCATCAATGGCCGCATCGAAGCTGACAACCAACATGAGATAGAGCGCATCAGCCTTATCCCCGACAGCATCACCGTGTATGCCCCATCGGTATACTTGGATACGCTCACGGCTGTATACACTCCAAAAATTCAACACGTCGGCATCAGCGACTCAATCAGTCAGATAATAGAATTAACGCCCAAGCACAAGAGCATACTATATGACCCGTCAGAAGTGATGCTTCACGTAGCTGTAAGCCCTTATGTGACCAAGAGTCTGGAGGTACCCATCACGGGCTACCTGTTCCCTTACGAAATATCACTCAAGACATTCCCCTCGAAGGCTCGAGTATCGTTCCGTGTCAGCCTGGAGGACTTCGACAAGATAACAGAGAAGGACCTTACCCTACAGGTACACTACACACAGATACAGGACAATCGCTCGGGCAAGGTAGCGCTGCACATTGCCAATCCGCCGGCAAACATTGCCAACATCAAGATTGAACCATCTGAGGTGGATTATCTCTTGGAAGTAAACGCTTTACGTTCCGAGCTATAGGATTCTCCACTAAAAAGCACCAGCCATGCAACCTCACAAGATAGCTATTATTGGCGGCATTGGAAGCGGCAAATCTGTCGTCTCCAAACTGTTTCGTCTGATGAATATCCCTGTATACGACTGCGATAGCGAGGCCAAGCGTCTGATGAACACAAGCGCTACCTTACGCACGGAGCTGACCAAAGCCATAGACGAACAAGTATACGGAGCCGACGGGCAGATCGACCGTGCCTATCTGGCTTCATACATGTTTGGCCATGCCGAGCATGTAGCTCTGGTCAACAGCATCGTACATCCGGCCGTGCGGGCCCACTTCAAGCAATGGGCAATAGATACCCACGCACCTATAGTTGCCGTTGAAACCGCCATCCTGTTTGAATCAAAGATGGACGCCGACGTCGACAGCATCGTATGGGTATCGGCCCCCATAGAAACACGCATCGCGCGAGCCGTACAGCGCGACCATAGCAGCGAGCAGGCTATCCGCCAACGTATGAAGAGCCAAATGTCTGACGCTGAGCTTATGAAACGAGCCGACCACATCATACAGAACGACGACACCACATCGCTCATCGCTCAAGTCAAACAGGTGGTGGAGAAGATTGCTTCAAAATAAACTTTCATAAGCATTTTTTTGCGGTTACATTTTCGCAATTCAGCCTTTATAACTATTTTTGTATTTTAATTGTAACACTCGAATATTTATTAACCTACAAATAAAAAACATTATGCTTAGAACAATTCTGACAGTAGCCGGTAAGCCCGGTTTATACAAACTCGTATCAAGCGGACGCAACATGCTTATCGTAGAGGCTATCGATGCAACCAAGAAGCGCCAGCCTATCCACGCAACAGACAAGGTGGTATCATTGGGTGATATCGCAATGTACACTGACGATGAGGAAGTACCCTTGTGGCAGGTGTTGGAGAATGTGAAGAACAAGTGCGAAGGTGCAGTTTGCGCTATCGATTATAAGAAAGCCGACAATGAGGAGTTGGCAGACTTCTTCGCAGAGGTTCTCCCCAACTACGACCGTGACCGTGTATACATGTCACATGTTCGCAAACTCATCCAATGGTACAACATCCTCATCAACAATGGCCTCAACGAGTTCGTTCCTGAGGAGGAGGGTGAAGAGACTACAGAAGCATAAGACAGCTCTATTACCCAAATAGTTCCACACAAAAGCAGAATAAACGATGAAAAAGATTTTTATTGTTTGCGCTTTCTTTAGCGCGATTTCACTCAATGCCAATGCGCAAGTTCTTTCAGGTTTGCTTAAGTCATTGACTGGTGGCAACAAGACTGAGGCACAGACAGAGGCTACAACCGAAACTACTGAGACTACAGAGCAGAGCACCACATCTGCTGGAGCCAGCATCCTCGGCAGCGTAATCGGCGCATTGTCAAACACCACCTCTACCTCGGATGCTACAACCAGCACAAATGATAACAACGTAACATCAAGCGTGCTTGGCAGCTTGCTCGGATCTTTGGCTGGCAGCGGTAGCACCAGCGCCAACGAGGATGGCACCGCATTGAGCACCAACGGCGTAGTATCAGGACTCCTGGGCTCAATCCTCGACGCCTTTACTACTGTAAACCAGCAGACCCTCATTGGCACATGGGATTTCAAGGGCTCGGCCTTCGTATTTGAAAGCGAGAATGCATTGGCAACCTTGGGCAGCGATGCTATCGCTTCACAAGTAGAAGCTAAGGTTGACAAATATTTGGCAAAGCTCAACATCAAGGAGGGTACATGTACTATGACCTTCAATGAGGACAACACCTGTACCTTCACTGCCGGCAAGCGCGCTTTGAATGGCACCTACGAGTACAATACCGAGACTAAAGAACTTGCTCTGAACTTCGGAGCGCTCATCAAGACCACCGCATACCTCGTGTACGATGCTGGCACCATCAACATCGTATACCAAAGCGACGGTCTGCTCCGCATCCTCAAGGCCATCGGTTCTATGAGCAGCAACAGCACTTTGGCATTGCTCAACACCTTGCTCGACCAGTACAATGGTCTGCGCATCGGTATGGCATTCACAAAGTAAAGCAAAGTAAAGCAATGTAAACAATCCTAATGAAGTACGCATACGATAGCCATGAGTAATCAAGCGAATCAACAACAACCTACCATGATAAACTACGCCATGAATACGGGTGTAGTGGTAGGCGCGTACTACATAGGAAAGTTTTGCCTGTTTCCCCTAAGTTTCAGCTCGGCCTTCTCAGGCCTGCTCTTCATCGGGCTCACCCTATTGGTGCCCTACCTTATTTATAGATTGGTAAAGACCTATCGCGACCGATGCTTAGACGGACACATTGTATTCGTCCAAGCACTAGTGTATGCAATGCTTATCATGACATTCGGCTCCATACTGGCAGCAGCAGCTCATTATATCTACTTTGCATTCATCGATGGAGGTCGCATGATAGCCGCTTTAGAGCAGAGCATCGAGCAGTTTGCCGCCATTGACCTGAGCACTCTCGAGACCGCAGGAAACGAAAGCAGCATCGCGCAGCTAAACCAATACATCGAAATGATGCAAACAACGGCCACACAAATAAAGGCGCTTACCCCCATCGACATCACCATGGGCATGCTAAGCAACAATATCTCGTGGGCCATCATAATCGCATTTCCCATTGCCTTGCTCGCCGCAAGACGCAACAGGAACACTGCAAACACATTAAACCAACCCAACAACCAATAAAGACACACGATGGATATATCTGTCATCATACCCCTCTACAACGAGGCCGAGAGCCTTCCCGAATTACATGCATGGATTAAGCGCGTCATGGACGAGCACAAATTCAGTTATGAAGTTTTGTTTGTCAACGACGGCAGCACAGACGATTCGTGGGACGTGATCGAGAAGCTCCACGCAGAGCATCCCGAAGTAAAAGGCATCAAATTCCGCCGCAACTACGGAAAATCACCCGCTTTGTATTGTGGATTCGAGCGTGCCGCAGGCAATGTTGTCATCACCATGGATGCCGACCTCCAGGACTCTCCCGATGAGATTCCCGAGCTATATCGTATGATCACAGAAGAGGGATATGACCTCGTTTCGGGATACAAGCAGAAGCGCTACGACCCCTTATCAAAAACCATCCCCACCAAACTGTTCAACGCTACAGCACGCAAGGTTTCTGGCATCAAGAACCTGCACGATTTCAACTGTGGCCTCAAGGCTTATCGTAGCGAAGTAGTGAAAAACATCGAGGTATATGGTGAGATGCATCGCTACATCCCCTACTTGGCAAAGAATGCAGGATTCAACAAGATTGGCGAGAAGGTGGTACAACACCAAGCGCGCAAATATGGTGTCACCAAGTTTGGCCTCAACCGCTTTGTCAACGGATACCTCGACCTCATCACACTTTGGTTCCTGTCAAAGTTTGGTGTCAAGCCCATGCACTTCTTCGGTTTGTGGGGCTCTATCATGTTCATCATCTGTTTCTTGTGTGTCGTATTCATTGGAGCAAACAAGCTATATAGTTTAGCATGCGGCATTCCCGCCCGCCTCATCACCGATAGTCCTTACTTCTATCTGGCTTTGGTCGGCATGCTTCTTGGCTTCCAGTTGTTCCTCACTGGATTCCTTGGCGAACTAATCAGCCGAAATTCACAAGAGCGCAATAAGTACAAGATTGAGAAGGAATTCTAATGCGCAATAGCCTACATATCATATCCGGTCTCATCGTGCTACTATTCATGCAGGTTGGCATGAGTAGTTGCTCTGGTGAAGACTGCCCTATCAACAATATGGTTGTAGGCAAGATGCAATTTTACAACCAGTTGGGCGACGCTGTAGCCATCAATGGCACGCTTAGCGTCAACGTTGTACGCCCACAAGGCGACTCGGTTGTACTCAACCAATTATACAATGCAGCACAGATTTCTTTCCCTCTGAGCTATACGCAACAGACCGACACGCTGATATTCGACTATAACCGCGGTGCAGCGTACGACACCCTTTATGTTAGCCACACCAACATCCCCACGTTGGTATCCATTGATTGTGGCACTGCCATGTTTCATACAATTACCGCCGCACATAGCACCCATCATGTGATAGATACCCTTATCATAAAATCGCCTAAAGTAGACTACGATGAACGCGAAAACATTCAAGTTATTTATCGCACTAACGATTAGTTTGTGGGCGGCTCCATGCTTTTTATGTGAAGGAGGGGAATTGCAGGCTATGACGTCCAAAGGAAAAGGAGAGTCCACCAGCCTTTCCTCTAAATCAGACAAGCCGTTGGGACTCTATATCTCTACGGATGTATTCGGCTACATATACCCCATATTCGTAAAGGACAAATATTATAGCGCCGAAGTATCTGCGACATTCAACATCCACAATCGATTTCTACCTGTGGCTGAAGTGGGCATAGGATACACCAACATCATAAGCGAATTGTATGAGATTGGCTACCAAACACGCGCTCCCTACTACCGCATCGGCATGGACTACAACATGCAATACAAGAACGGGAAGCCCAACTACATCTATTTAGGTGGACGCATCGGATATACATCGTTCAAATACGATGTAGATGCCCCCGCCCTGAAAGACCCCATATGGGGTGACGAAGCACCAGTTCAGTTTAAGGAGATGCCCTGCCGCGCCATTTGGGCCGAAGCCGTAGGAGGCGTGCGAGCCGAGATCTTCAAGAACCTCTATATGGGATGGTCGCTTCGTTACAAATATCCTATCCATAAGGCCCCCATCAACAATGGCGGTCCATGGTATATCCCCGGATTTGGTGCAAGCAAGGCAGGCTCATTGGGAGCCACCTACTCGGTTTCCTATTACTTCAAATTGTAATTTACCCCTATCGACAATATGACATCACTTGAGATTTGGCTCACAGCAATTGCGCTTGCCATGGATAGCTTTACAGTGGCTCTTGCAGGCGGACTGATACTGAAACGCATTCGTCTGCGTCACTTCTTCACTATGGCCTTCTTTTTTGGTTTGTTCCAAGCCATCATGCCCTTGCTTGGTTGGTTAGGTTCGCTTTATTTCCACCGCTTTATCGAACACTACGACCACTGGATAGCCTTTGCCATCCTGGTGTTCTTAGGCGTGAAAATGATAAGAGAGGGCATCAAGGGAGACGAAGAGCATCAGTTTGATCCTACCCGCTTTCTCACCGTGCTCACCTTGTCTCTGGCCGTGAGCATCGATGCGCTTGCCGTAGGCATATCGTTCACCTGCATCGGCCTCACCACCTTGCAACAGATACTTTTCCCCCTCTTCGCTATCGGCATAGCCTCATTCGTGTTTGCATTCGGCGGTAGCTTTATCGGTTGCCTATTAGGAAGCAAACTCAAATTCCCGATGGAGCCCTTTGGAGGACTCGTGCTCATCATCCTCGGAATAAAAATCCTCTGCGAGCACTTGGCATAACGTATTCATTATTAAGATGACACCAAGGTAATGCCAACCAATGGGATTACCTATCGAGCCGCAAACACGGCAAATGCATTGTTTGTCGTTTGCTCGGCTACAGCCTCAGGAGTTAGTCCGTATATCTCGGCCAGTTTCTCCACCACACGCACCACATAGCTGCTCTCATTGCGCTTTCCGCGATAAGGCATAGGTGCCAAATAGGGAGAATCGGTCTCTACGACTATGCGCGAAAGAGGCACCTCGCGAAGCACCTCAGGAAGGGTCGATTTCTTGAAGGTCACCACCCCATTGACACCCAACATGAATCCGGGGAACTCGAGCAGACTATGTGCCTCATCTACCGTACCGGTAAAGCTATGGAAGATACCACGAATCGCCGTATCTTTATAGTGAGAGAACAAGGCGTATAGCTCCTCAAAGGCTTCACGAGAATGGATCACAAGCGGAAGATTGCGCTCCAGCGCCCATCCTATCTGCTCCTCCAGTGCCGCTATCTGCTCGTTCTTATACGTTTTATCCCAATAAAGGTCAAGTCCGACCTCACCTATAGCAGCAAAGGGATGCTGGTCAAGCAAAGTCTTCAGCTGAGTCAAATCCTCACGATAGGTAGGCTTCACCTCAGTAGGATGAAGTCCCAACATCGGAGAACAGAAATCCGGATACTCTGCGCACACCTTCAGCATCGGCTCCACCGAAGCCAGGTCGATATTAGGCATGAAGATATGCTTCACGCCCGCCTCACGGGCACGAAGCATCACCTCGTGACGATCGGTATCAAAGTCCTCTACAAAAAGATGGCTATGCGTATCTACAACACTATACATTGCGTTCCATCAAAGCAGCCATAAACTCGCGAAGCACCTGCTTCTTCTCTTCAGCCACGCTCAGCGCCTCGAGCGCCTCCTGAGCACGACGATAATAGCGGTCTTCGGCCTGACGACTCATCTCGGGCAGACCCACCTTGTTATACACGTCGGTCACGGCAGCAATCTTCTCCTCAGGATTGTAATCCACGGCATTAGCCCAGTAGTCCAAAACGGCACGTTGCTCCTTATTGGCCAATCGTAGCGCGTTGATGTATAGATAGGTCTTCTTGTTGCAGAGGATATCACCGCCAATCTTCTTGCCAAACACCTTCGGGTCACCATATACGTCGAGATAGTCGTCGCGCAACTGGAAGGCAAGTCCGATGCTCTCACCCAAACGATACAGAAGCTCTGCATCCTCCTTTGATGCGCCACCGAGCACTGCCCCAATCTTCAATGCACAAGCGAGAAGTACGGATGTCTTCAGACGAATCATCTCGATATACTCCGCTTCGGTCACATCGTCGCGTGTCTCGAAATCCATGTCATACTGCTGACCCTCGGCAATCTCAATTGATGTGCGATGGAATGTTGCCATCACCTCGCGGAAATAGGCATCATCAACGCGCGACATATATACATCGGCCAAAGATATCATCACATCACCCGAGAGGATAGCGGTATTGGCATCCCAGCGCTTGTGTACGGTGGGGTTTCCGCGACGCATGTCGGCATTGTCCATCAAGTCGTCGTGCAACAATGTAAAGTTGTGGTATATCTCAAGGGCCAGTGCAGGGTCCAAGATAGCCTCCACATTGTCACGATACATATTATACGCCATCAGCATCATGGCTGGACGTATGCGCTTACCTCCGAGCGAGAGAATATATTTTACCGGCTCATACAGATGCATGGGCTCGTGAGCATAGTCGAGCGTATCGATGTGAGCGTTTACTTTTTCAAGGAGTTGAGAGAATGATTGCAGCATAAGGCTCAAGCGTTATAGGGTGAAAGACTTTATCTGTTTATATAAAAGAAAAGAGGCTACGTGACGCAGCCTCTTTTTTATTTTGATTGCTTATTAGTTGTTCAAGCGGAATGTCACGGGCAATGTGAAGCGCACGCGTACAGCCTTACCACGCTGCTTACCAGGTGACCACTTAGGCATGATAGATACCACGCGGAGAGCCTCCTTATCCAAGTAGGGGTTTACGGGCTTTACAACCTGTGCGTCAACGATAGAACCGTCGGTGTTTACCACGAACTGTACGATAACACGACCCTGAATACCCTGCTCCTGACAGATTGAAGGATACTTCATATTCTTCTGCAAGAACTTCATCAGCTCAGCCATACCACCGGGGAACTCAGGCTGGTTTTCTACAACCTGGAAGATCTGCTCTTCCTCTTCGGGTTCTTCTACAACGATGGGCACATCGTCCTGAATCTCAACGAACTCAGCGTTATCCTCAGTAGATGCGATAGTTGTTTCCTCAATCTCAGCATCGTCCTCTACGATATTGAGCACCTCAGCCTGTGTAACGGCTTGGGGAGGAGGAGGTACGGTCTTCTTCTCAGGCATGGTGATAGGAATCATTTCCTCTTCCAGCACGATATCACCGGCATCAACGATATCGCCTGTGAACTCTTTCTCATACTGCGTCCATTCAAACGCAACGAAGTGTGCGGCCAACACAACCACGAGACCAATGAGGATCCAAGTAAACTTCTTGTTCTCCAAGTTGGCGTTTTCTGATTTTTTAATTTCCATAAGTTGTATCTTTTTTTTATATATTTTCTGATGCTTTTGCAAAAGTAATACTTTTTTCAATAGCCTATACAAAAAAAAATGTTTTTTTTATTTATTCTATGGAATTTAGTTCCTTCCTCACCTCATTTTTGACATTTCACATCTGTTTATCTACGAAAAAGTCGTATATTTGCGCTCAGTAAAGAGACAAGCCAAGAGGTATGAAGAGAGTCATCTTATACATATATATACTATTGTGCTGCGCCATCACCCTACAAGCGCAAGACGCTGGATCCACCTTCCAGTTCTTGCAGCTACCCATGTCGTCGCATGCCTCAGCCTTAGGTAGCGACAACGTGTCGGCCATCGAAGACGACGTCACCCTGGCATTTCACAACCCCGCCTTATTGGCAAACGTAGGCGGCAGCACACTCAGCTTCAACTACATGAGCTACCTGCAAAAGACCAACGTGGCTTCTGTGGCCTACAACATGCTGGTGGGCGACCGCTCTGAGTTGGCTTTTGGTGCCCACTACCTCAACTACGGTTCAATGAAGAATACCGACGCCGAGGGTAATATCATCGGCAACTTTACCGCCAAGGACATGGCACTGATGGCCACATACAGCTATGAGCTCAGCGAGCGCATCTCGGGCGGTGTGACGGGTAAGTTCATCTACTCCAACTACGAGCAGATATATTCATTGGCCCTGGGTGTGGACCTCGGACTCAACTACTACGACCCCGGGCACATGTTCTCGGCATCCGTTGTGGCACGCAACTTGGGCGGACAAGTAAAGACATTTGATGAGACACACGAGCCTATCCCCTTCAACCTCCTGATAGGTTTATCCAAGGAGTTTGCCCACGCCCCCATCCGTCTGTCGCTCACCCTCACCGACCTTACCAAATGGCAGGCCGAGGACTTCTACAACTCCAGCGACGACTCATGGAAAGCATTACTGCTCAAGCATTTCATCATCGGAGCCGACCTCTTCCCCACCTCCAATACCTACGTTTCTGTAGGCTATAATTTCTTGTTGCGTAGCGAACTGAAGAATAGCGTCCGCCGAGGCATGGAGGGATTCTCCATCGGTGCAGGTTTGCAGACGCACCGCATCAAGGTAGGCGTATCGTACGGAAAATACCACGTGGCCGCCTCATCGCTGATGATGAACTTCGCGATAGGATTGTGAGAGTTTAGAGTTGAAAGAAAAAAAACATAAACATATATATGAAGAAGATAACCATTGCCATTGACGGCCACTCATCGTGCGGAAAGAGCACCATGGCCAAGGATCTCGCTCGCGAGATCGGATACATCTATATCGATAGCGGTGCCATGTACCGTGCCGTGACCTACTACTGCTTGCAGCACGGTCTCTTCACTGAGGACAACGTGAAGCTCGATGCATTGCAGGCCGCTATGCCCGACATCCACATCAGCTTCAAGCTGAATGAGCAGACAGGCCGCCCCGACACCTACCTCAACGACACCTGCATCGAAGGCGAAATCCGTGGTATGGCCGTGTCGTCACGCGTGAGCCTCATCGCCACCATCGGCTTCGTGCGCGAGGCCATGGTAGCCCTCCAGCAGGAGATGGGCAAGGAGAAGGGCATCGTGATGGATGGCCGCGACATAGGTACCACCGTGTTCCCCGATGCCGAGCTCAAGATCTTCGTCACCGCCAGCGCCGAGGTACGCGCCCAGCGCCGCTTCGACGAGCTTCGCGCCAAGGGCGATGACGCCTCGTACGAGAGCATCCTCGAGAACGTGAAGGAGCGCGACCGCATCGATAGCGGCCGTGCCGTAAGTCCCTTGCGCAAGGCCGATGATGCCATCGAGCTCGACAACAGCCTGATGACCATCCCCGAGCAGAAGGCATGGCTGATGGAGAAGTTCAGGTTATGTACCATTTGACGATTTACAATGTACCATTTATTCAACGCAATCCGTAAATTGTCAAAACTGAAATCACGATATCAATTGTAATTTGTAAATTGTCAAATTGTAAATTCCCCAGATGATCAACGTTGAGATTGACGACCATTCAGGCTTCTGCTTCGGAGTGACCACCGCCATCCGCAAGGCCGAAGAGGAGTTGCAGCGTGGTGCACCGCTCTATTGCCTGGGCGACATCGTACACAACGGCATGGAGTGCGAGCGCCTGCGTGCCATGGGCCTCATCGCCATCAACCATGAGGAGTTTGCCCAGTTGCACGATGTGCGTGTGCTCCTACGTGCTCATGGCGAGCCCCCCGAAACCTATGCTACGGCCAAGGCCAACAATATCGACATCATCGATGCCACCTGCCCCGTGGTGCTCAACATACAGAAGCGCATCAAGCAGGAGTATGCCACCGCCTCACCCGTCGCGAAGCAAATCGTCATCTACGGACAGAAGGGACATGCCGAGGTGCTTGGCCTTGTGGGGCAGACCGACGGTAGCGCCCTCGTCATCGAATCCATCAAGGAGATTGACCGCATCGACTTCACACGCGACATCTACCTGTATTCGCAAACCACGAAGTCGCTCGACGAGTTCCGCCTAATCGTGGAGACCATCAAGCAGCGTATCTCCCCCGACGTGGAGTTTCATTACTACGACACCATCTGCCGCCAGGTATCAAACCGCCTCGACAACATACGCCGCTTTGCCGCCTCACACGACCTCATCTTCTTCGTATGCGGCAAGAAGAGCAGCAACGGCAAGGTACTCTACCAAGAGTGTCTGAAGGCCAACCCCAACTCATACCACATCGAGGGCAGCCACGAGATAGACTTCACCCTCATCAAGGACGGGCAGTCGATAGGCATCTGTGGAGCCACCTCCACCCCCAAGTGGCTGATGGAAGAGTGTAAAAGAGCAATCACAAATCATAAATCATAATTCATAAATCATAAATCATAAAGCACAATTCATAAATCCCTTATGGCAAGAAATATCAATTGCATCGGTATCCTCACCTCGGGCGGCGACGCACCGGGTATGAATGCCGCCATCCGCGCCGTCACCCGTACGGCCATCTTTAACGGACTGAAGGTAAAAGGCATCTATCGCGGATACAAAGGCCTCATCACCAACGAAATCAAAGATTTCAGAACCGAGAACGTAAGTAACATCGTACAGCAAGGTGGTACCATCCTGAAGACCGCCCGTTGCCCTGAGTTCAAGACCGAAGAGGGCCGTGCCACAGCATGGAAGAACATCTGCGACCACGAGATCGACGCCCTCATCGTCATCGGCGGCGACGGCTCGCTCAGCGGTGCCCGCATCCTGGCTCAGGAGTTCGACATGCCCTGTATCGGTATCCCCGCCACCATCGACAACGACCTCTATGGCACCGATACCACCCTTGGCTACGACACAGCGCTCAACACCATCGTAGAGGCCATCGACAAGATTCGCGATACAGCCAACTCACACGAGCGCATCTTCTTCGTCGAGGTGATGGGTCGCGACGCCGGCTTCCTTGCACTGAACAGCGCCATCGCTTCAGGTGCCGAGGCCGCCATCATCCCCGAGCACCTCACCCAGGAGGACCAGCTGGCCGTGTTCATCCAGAACGGTATGCGTAAGTCAAAGAACAGTAGTATCGTGCTCGTATCCGAGAACCCCGAGCTGGGTGGCGCCATGCACTATGCCGAGCGTGTACGCAACGAGTTCCCCCAGTTCGACGTGCGCGTCTCTATCCTTGGCCACCTCCAGCGTGGAGGCCGCCCCACGGCTCACGACCGCATCATCGCAGGCCGCATGGGTGCCGCCAGCATCGAAGCCCTGCTCGATGGCCAGCGCAACGTGATGATCGGTATCCGCAACGACGAAATCGTGTACGTGCCCTTCAACACCGCCATCAAGAAGGACAAGCCCATCGACAACCACTTGATGAACGTGCTCCACATGCTCTCAATCTAAGGTATTAGAATCTGTCATACGAGGAGAATGTTGTTCGGCATTCTCCTCATTTTTTTGCCCGGGGCACCCCTACAATCCTACTTTATGATAGCGCTGTAGCAGAAATAATTACCTAAGTTTGGACATGTCGCGCAAAAGTAGTAGTTTTGCAAGTTGAAATCTAAACAATTAGAATAATAATGAAAGAAATGATCAAGAGAATGGGCATGTTGCTCTCGCTGCTGTGCGTGGCGCTGGTGATGCAAGCCCAGATGCATGAGCCCATCAAGTGCGAGGCTTCATGGGAGATGGTAGGTGATGGCGTGGCCGAGTTGCGCATTGCAGCCAAGATTGATGCCGGATGGCATGTGTACTCAACCGAGTTGGAAGATGGCCCCACAGCCGCTACTCTTGTAGTAGAGACTATCGAAGGTGCTCGTTTGATGGGTAAGCTCGGCTTCGAGGGTAAGGAGATTGCCAAGTATGACGATATGTTTGGCATGGATGTTCGCTATTTCGAGGATAAGGTGACCTTCGTTCAGCGCTTTGTCATCGAGAGCAACGACTACACAGTACAGGGATATTTCCAATACGGAGCGTGCGATGACCAGAGCTGCTTGCCTCCTACCAACGTAGAGTTCAATTATGGCAATCAGCAGGCTGCTGCAGCTCAGGCTTCTGTATCTAACACACAGCCGGCAAGCCCCTTCGGCGTTCTTTGGGAGCCCGTTATCGATGAGTTGGGACAGCCTAAGGGAACAGCCGACACAGCCAACCAATCATTGTGGGTAATCTTTTTGTTGGGCTTGGCAGGTGGCCTTGTAGCCTTGGTTACACCTTGCGTATGGCCTATCATTCCTATGACCGTGAGCTTCTTCCTCAAGCGCAGCGGTGACAAGCGCAAGGGCCGTCGTGATGCCTATATCTATGGTATCTCTATCGTTGTCATCTACGTATTGTTAGGTTTGGTTGTGACACTCGTGTTTGGTGCTTCAGCACTCAATGCATTGTCTACAGCTGCTGTACCCAACTTGTTCTTCTTCCTCCTCTTGGTGGTGTTTGCCATGTCGTTCATGGGGGCTTTCGAGCTCACCTTGCCCGAGAAGTGGACAACCGCAGTTGATGGCAAGGCAGAGAAGACCGGCGGTTTGCTCGGCATCTTCCTCATGGCCTTCACACTGACCCTCGTGTCATTCTCATGCACAGGTCCCATCATTGGCTTCCTGTTGGTTGAGGTTTCTACATCAGGCAACATCCTCGGCCCCACCATCGGTATGCTCGGCTTCGCTGTTGCATTGGCATTGCCCTTCACCTTGTTTGCCATCTTCCCCGCATGGCTCAAGGCTGCTCCCAAGAGCGGTGGTTGGATGAATACCGTAAAGGTTGTACTCGCCTTCGTAGAGTTGGCCTTTGCCCTCAAGTTCCTCTCAGTTGCTGACCTCGCCTACGGCTGGCACATCCTCGATCGTGAGACCTTCCTCGCCCTCTGGATTGCCCTCGCCACTATGCTTGGCGCATACTTGATGAAGTGGATTGTATTCCCTCACGACGATGACGACGATCGCAAGGTGGCTGTTCCCCGCTTCATGTTGGGTCTTATCTCATTCGCCTTTGCTATCTATATGGTACCCGGTCTCTGGGGTGCACCTCTTAAGGCCATCAGCGCCTTCTCACCCCCTATGAGCACACAGGACTTCAACCTCTACGAGCAGGAGTTGCATCCTCAAGCTATGGACTACGATCAGGGTATGGCCATCGCTCGCCAGGAGGGCAAGCCCGTGATGCTCGACTTCAGCGGCTATGGTTGTGTAAACTGCCGTGAGATGGAGCAGTCAGTACTTGCTGATGAGAAGGTGATGAACATCATCAACAACGACTACGTACTCGTAACCCTCTACGTTGACGACAAGACACCGCTTGCTGAGCCCATCCGCGTGATGGAGAATGGCAAGGAGGTAGTGCTGCGCAGCGTGGGCGACAAGTGGAGCTACCTGCAGCGTTCTAAGTTTGGTGCCAACGCACAGCCCTTCTACGTATTGCTCGATGGTGAGGGACATCCTCTGACCACATCGCGCTCATACGACGAAGACATCGAGGCCTATATCGACTTCCTTGAGGAGGGATTGGCCGAGTATGCACGCCGTTAACCAACAGCACATACATCAAACAGAAGAGGCTGGCTATTACTTAGCCAGCCTCTCTCTTTTTATTAAACGGTATAAGATTTTTAGAAATCGATAGAGAAGTAGTATCCTACGCTCGCTCCCCAGAAGAAGTCATTGCACATGGGATTATACATCACCTGCGCCGATATAGGGAGTACGCCACCACGCGCAAGTTCAAACTCGTAGCCAGCTACAGCCTGCAGATTGCACACACCAAATCCATCATTGCCGTAATAGTATGGAGACGCAAAGGGAAGCATACCTGCTGCCACCGAGAAGTCAAGCATCAGGAATGAGAAGTCATATCTCAACTCGAAGTACGAGGGGAATGCTTCGTTCCATCTGTAGCCGCTAGGAATTAAGGCTGCATTCTCATACTGATTGACGATAGAGTACCACGAGAAGGTCACAGGGATGTTTTCGCTCAGCGTAACGCTAAGGCCCAGGTCGAGGTAGTTGTCATCAAATGCCGCACCATAATATTCGCGGTAGTTTGCCAATGAGAGAGTAATATTGCGCCATGTAGCCTCCACGGACAGATCCCACTCATTATAGTCGCCCTTTACGAACGACTTCGACGCCCACGCGCCCATGCTCACCGCCCAGTCACCCTGAGTGTAGTCGAAGTAGGCCGAAGGTTGAATACTGGGACCTGCCAACTCCATACCGCGCCACAGATAACTCTTCGCTGCATCGGCACCTAAGGTCATTGACCATCCCCCACTCTCTTGCGCACAAAGCGAGGCTGATGAGCCACCGAGAAGAAGAGCGCAAGCAATTGCTAAAACATTGTTTTTCTTCATCATTTTTACATTTATTTAATTAGGGTTAATAAAAATCGGAACAAAGGTAATAAAGTTCCACTTTTTTACGTATCTTTGTCCTCACTTTTTTGAGAAACTGGTTTATTTATTTATGTTGTATTACCTTGTAATAAAGTACGGCATTGGCTGAAATTAAAGTAGAACCTGGTGGTAACATCATCGATATCAAGCACGTGTCTAAATGGTTCGGAGACAAACAAGTGCTGGATGATGTGAGTTTGCATATCAGAAAGGGAGAATTCGTCACCATCCTCGGTCCCTCAGGATGTGGCAAGACGACCCTTCTCAGAATCTTGTCGGGTTTTGACACGGCATCGGAGGGAGAAATCTTGTTGGACGGCGCCGACATCACACAGACGCCACCGCATCAGCGACCGATGAACACGGTATTCCAACGCTATGCGCTTTTTCCACACCTCAACGTATACGACAACATTGCCTTCGGCCTCAAACTGAAGAAGGAGAAGGACAACATCATAGAGAACAAGGTGCGACGCGCCTTGAAGATGGTGGGCATGACTGACTATGAGCATCGCGATGTGAACTCGCTCTCGGGCGGACAGCAGCAGCGTGTGGCCATCGCTCGCGCCATCGTAAACCAGCCTACCGTGCTCTTGCTCGACGAGCCGCTGGCTGCCCTCGACCTCAAAATGCGCAAGGACATGCAGATGGAGCTCAAGGAGATGCACAAGACACTGGGTATCACCTTCATCTACGTGACACACGACCAGGAGGAGGCGCTCACGCTGAGCGACCGCATCGTGGTGATGAGCGAGGGTGTGATACAGCAGATCGGCACACCTACCGATATATATAATGAACCGGAAAACTGCTTCGTGGCCGACTTCATCGGTGAGAGTAACATCCTCAACGGTACGATGATAGAGGACCGCCTGGTGCGCTTCATGGGCACGGAATTCAAGTGCGTGGACGAGGGCTTCGGCGAGAACGCTCCCGTAGACGTGGTCATCCGCCCCGAGGACATCTACATCATGGCTCATACCGAGAATGCAATGCTGCAGGGTCGCGTATCGTCGTGCATCTTCAAGGGGGTACACTACGAGATGATCGTACAGCTGGCCAATGGCTACGAGCTGATGGTGCAGGACTACAACGCCTTTGAACCCGATACGGAGGTGGGCCTTATCATCAAGCCCGCAGATATCCACGTAATGAAGAGAGAGTCTACATGCAACACCTTCGAGGCTGTAGTGGTGGACGAGACACACATCGAGATGCTGGGAACCACCTTCGAATGTATGCCTCACGAACTGGAAAAGGGTACTGAGGTGAAGGTGGAGGTTGACTTCGACAAGATTGACCTTACCGACGACAAGGAAGATGGTGCACTCGAAGGCGATGTACGTCTCATCCTCTATAAGGGTAACCACTATCACCTCACCATCGTGACCGATGACGACGACTACCTCTACGTAGACACCAACGACGTATGGGACGATGGCGACATGGTGGGTATCAACATCTTGCCGGAAGACATTAGGATAATTAAAAATTGACAATTGAAAATTGAAAATTAAGATTCGCAAAATGTGAACTTTTAATTTTTAACTTTTAGTTTTTAATTCAAATGCACAAACTCATAAAACTCTTCTCCAAACGCAGCAGCTGGGCCATCCCCTATGCGGTGTTCCTGATGCTGTTTGTGGTGTTGCCGCTGATACTGATTGGCGTGTATGCCTTCATGGACAACAACGGTTCCTTCACGGTGGCCAACTTCGTGAAGTTCGTTGAGCAGCCCGAGGCCATCAAGACCTTCATCTACTCAGTGGCGGTGGCTATCGTCACCACCTTCTTCTGTATCTTGCTGGGCTACCCTGCAGCGTATATCCTGAGCAACAAGGAGTTTAACCGTTCCAAGACGATGGTGCTGCTCTTCATCCTGCCCATGTGGGTCAACGTGCTCATCCGCACGCTAGCTACCGTGTCGCTCTTTGACATCACGGGTATTCCACTCGGCGAGGGTGCCCTGCTCTTTGGTCTCACCTACGACTTCTTGCCCTTCATGATCTATCCTATATACAATACGATGATGAAGATCGACAAGAGCCTCATCGAGGCGGCACAAGACCTGGGTGCCAACCAGATGCATGTGTTCCTCAAGGTAATACTTCCCCTTTCGATACCCGGTGTGGTGAGCGGTATCATGATGGTGTTCCTGCCTACGATATCGACCTTTGCCATCTCCGAGCTGTTGACGATGAATGACATCCGTCTCTTCGGTTCTATCATCCAGGAGAACATCATGCTGAGCGACACCATGAACTACGGTGCAGCCCTCTCCCTGCTGATGCTACTCATCATCGGCATCACCAGCGCCTTCGGCAACGATAGCGAGGAGGAGATGAGTCATGGAGGAATAATATAAAATTGAGAATTCAAAATTGAAAATTGAAAATTCAGTTTCGGAGTACTCTGACTCCGAGTACTCCGAATAATAGATAAAGATGAAAAAGATAATCGCCAAAGGATACTTGTGGTTGCTGTTAGCACTACTCTACACACCGATACTCATCATTGCCATCTTCTCGTTTACCGAGACGAAGGTGTTGGGTAACTGGACCGGTTTCTCGCTGAAGCTCTACACCAACCTCTTCAGCGGGGGTATGTCGAATTCGCTCGTGAGCGCCATCAAGAACACGATCATCATCGCTCTTGCAGCATCGTCTCTTGCGACCATCTTGGGTAGTATTGCTGCTATCGGCATATTCAACATGCGCAGCAAGTCGCGCAAGGCGATCTCGTTCCTTAATAACATACCGCTCATCAACCCCGATATCATTACCGGTATATCACTGTTCCTGCTCTTCGTATGGCTGGGTGTGTCGCAAGGCTACACCACGGTGATACTCGCCCATGTGGTATTCTGCACCCCCTATGTGGTGCTCAGCGTGATGCCGCGCCTCACCAGCATGAACCCCAACATCTACGAGGCTGCACTTGACCTTGGTGCCACTCCCTTCCAGGCTCTGCGCAAGGTGATCATCCCCGAGATCAAGCCGGGCATCATCAGTGGCTTCATCCTTTCGTTCACCCTCTCTATCGACGATTTCGCGGTAAGTCTCTTCACCAAGGGTAACATTGGTCTTGAGACCTTGTCGACCTTCATCTACTCTGATGCACGCAAGGGTGGTCTCACCCCCGAGTTGCGCCCCTTGTCGACCATCATCTTCGTCACTGTATTGGTATTGCTTATCATCATCAACCGACGTTCTGAGAAGCAGGCGAAGAGAATTAAGAGTTGAGGGTTGATAGTTGAAAGTTAGAGTTATACTATATAATATCCTATACGAATGAAAAGAATACTACATATCTGTTTGCTCATAGCAGCATTGTTGGGAGTGTTTCCTACAAGCCGCATGCATGCTGCCGATCGCGAACATACGCTCAAGGTGTATAACTGGGCCGACTACCTCGACGAGAGTCTGCTCGATGAATTTGTAGAATGGTACAAGGAGCAGACGGGCGAAGAGGTGGAGATCATCTATCAGCTCTTCGACATCAACGAGGTGATGCTTGCGAAGCTTGAAAAGGGTCACGAAGACTTCGACGTGGTGTGCCCCTCAGAGTACATCATCGACCGCATGCTGGCCAACGACATGCTGCTGCCCATCAATCGCGACTTTGGCGATACGCCCGACTATACCAGCCTGGTGTCGCCCTTCTTCGTGGAGCAGGTGGCTAAGTTTGACCAGGCAGACAAGCGTGCCAACGACTATGCCGTGGGCTACATGTGGGGTACCACCGGATTGCTCTATAACCCCGAGTTTGTCACCGATGAGGAAGCCGACTCATGGGGCATCATCTGGGACAATCGTTTCAATAGCAAGATACTGATGAAGGATGCCTACCGCGACATCTACGGTTGCATGCTCATGTATGCACGCTACCAGGAGGTGCTCGACGGAAAGGTAAGTCGCCAGGAACTGATGAACGACACCTCGGACGAGGCCATCGACACCGTAGAGGTGCTACTCAAGGCTGCCAAGCAGAACATTGCTGGCTGGGAGGTGGACTTCGGTAAGGAGATGATGACCAAGAAGAAGGCCTACATCAATGTGAGCTGGAGCGGCGACGCTGTATGGGCTATCGAGGAGGCTGCAGCCATAGGCATGGAACTGCGCTACCACGTGCCGCGCGAGGGATCGAACGTATGGTTCGATGGTTGGGTAATCCCAAAATATGCGGTCAACACAAAGGCTGCGGCTTACTTCATCAACTTCATGTGCATGCCCGAGAATGCCTTGCGCAACATGGATGAGATTGGCTATGTGAGCGTAGTGGCATCGCCCGAGATCCTGGCAGCCAAGACCGACTCTACCCTTGAGGAGTATGTGGACCTCACCTACTTCTTTGGCGAAGGGGCCGATAGCGTGCTCGTGGACAATATCCAGTACCCTGACCGCGCAGTGATAGAGCGTGCGGCCTTGATGCGCGACTGTGGCAACCGCACGAAGAGCATGATTGAGATGTGGAGCCGCGTGAAGGGCGACAGCCTCGACGCATGGGTATACATCGTGATTGGCATCACCTTCGGAGGCGGAACTGTATGGTATATATATAATAAGGTACAAGAGCGCAAGCGTCGTGCCAAGTACAAGAAATACAAGAAGAAGACAGCCAAGGCTAAACGATAAAGGCTACGGCTTCGCATGATAATCGAGTAGGAGGAAAACGAAGTAGTTTTCTTCCTACTTTCGTTCTCCGACCTCTCACACCACCGTACGTGCCGTTCGGCATACGGCGGTTCCTATTTTAGATTCCATTCGAGGTACAAATCCGTCAAGCAAGGATAGCC
>JAFZFZ010000055.1 GCA_017557005.1 Bacteroidaceae bacterium
GCGGAAAACAGACTCATATAGGACTATTAATGTCGATTTGAAAAATATCTGCTTAAATTATGCAAATTTGGCCGCATAGCCGAATGGATTTGAAAAAAGAGATAAGAATAAGAGGGTGCATCGTTTTGACACACCCCCTTTCGTTTTTTTGTGGTGATTCCGCCGCGACTCGAACGCGGGACCTACTGCTTAGAAGGCAGTTGCTCTATCCAGCTGAGCTACGGAACCGACCTTATTGCTTTAAAAGCGCTGCAAAATTAGTGTAAATAGAGCGAAAAAACAAATTTCAACGAGAGAAAGTAGAGAAAAAGTTTATTTTTCTTTACTGGGCAAGGCCGAAATTCAATAAAATTAAATTTATTTTCAACTTTTCCGTAGTGTACCTATTTTCGACTTGTGCGGTAAGCTAAAAAGGGTGTGAATGGCTGATTTTTGTCTGAAAATAGGGATTTGTTTTCTTCTAATTTTGTCTTACCCTTGCTTTGTTGTACCTTTGTACGTTTTTTATCAGTTTGTACGCGTAATATACCTATATATGTCATTGTTAGGAAATCTTATTTGGATTATTTTTGGCGGACTCTTTATGTCGGTAGCCTATTTTTTGCTGGGAATTGTATATTGTATCACCATCATAGGAATTCCAGTTGGGTTGCAATTGTTTAAGTTGGCAAGTTTGTCGCTATGCCCGTTTGGTCGTGAGGTGAGAGAGACACCTTCTGCTACGGGGTGCTGGTCTTTGGGATTGAATGTGCTTTGGATCTTGTTTGGAGGTTTGGAGATGGCATTGACCCATGTTGTCATAGGTTTGCTATTCTGTGTGACTATAATCGGTATCCCATTTGGATTGCAGCATTTTAAGTTGGCGTTGCTGGCTTTGGTTCCATTTGGCAAGAAGGTTGGTTGATAAGGACGAAAAAGAGTGTTTTATATATGTTGATTGTTGACGTAATTTGTATTTTGGTCGGCTTGGTAATGATTCTTGTCGGCTCGGATTGGTTGGTGGATGGCGCTTCGAGTGTGGCTCGTAAGTATGGTATCAGCGAGTTTGTGATTGGTGTAACGATTGTGGGTATTGGTACCTCAATGCCTGAACTGGTGTCGAGCGCAATCTCGGCTATCGGTGGTCACGGCGATATGGCTTTAGGTAATGTGACGGGTTCGAATATCTGCAACGTGCTGCTCATCTTGGGCGTGACGGCACTGATATCACCTATCGGTTATACGAGAAGTAATATACGTAAGGATATTCCTTTGGCTTTGGCTGTGTCGATGTTCTTATTGTTGGTGCTATATAATGGTTTTGGACTGTTTGGTGGCGTACCGGGAATCTCACGTATGGATGCATTGTTCTTGTTGCTGTTCTTCGTAATCTTTATGGTCGACTCGTTTAAGTCAGGTAAGCAAGATGCTGTAGAGGAAGTGACAGAAGAGGGGAAATCTATGCCGATAGGAAAGGCAGTTGTACTTATTGTATTGGGATTGGCCGGACTTGTGTTTGGCGGACGTCTCTTCGTGGATCATACAGTGAGTATTGCTGAGCAATTCCATGTGTCGGAGGCATTTATCTCCATTACACTGATGGCCCTGGGCACCTCGTTGCCTGAGTTGGCTACTTGTGTGGTAGCTGCCATGAAGGGTAAGAATCAGTTGGCTTTGGGTAATGTGATAGGTTCGAACATCTTTAATATCTTATTGATTATTGGTGCCAGTGGCTTGATTTCGCCATTTGAAATTCAGAGTATCTCTGCCGTTGATATGATTATGGTGGTAGCGGCGATGGTGATGTTGTGGATGGCTGCGTTGACCTTTAAGAAACGTGAATTGGATAGGGTTGAGGGTGCGATATTCTTACTCTGCTATATTGGATATATTACTTATTTATCGTTAAATATATAGGATTTTATATAGTCGTTTCGTATCTTTGTAGCCGAAATAGTAAGTATTATGATTAAGAAGTTTATATATGCGCTTTGGGGCATGCTGGCAGCAGGTCTCGTGGCGGCTTTTTTAGTATTTTACTCCATAACGAAAGGATGGATTGGTTTTGTCCCTCCTGTAGAAGAACTGGAAAATCCAACCTATAAGTTTGCTACGCAAATCATCTCGGCAGACGGAAAAATGCTCAGCACCTATTCGTATAGCCGTGAAAATCGTGTATGGACCGACTATGATGATTTGTCTCCGGCGCTGATAAATGCATTGATTAGTACCGAAGATGTACGATTTACCGAGCATTCGGGCATCGACTTGCGTGCTTTGTTGCGTGCGATTATCAAAACAGGATTGCTTCGTAGAGAATCATCGGGTGGTGGTAGTACGCTGACTCAACAGCTGGCCAAGCAACTCTATACCGAAGAGGTGGCAGGTAATAAAATAGAGCGTCTGTTTCAGAAGCCTATTGAGTGGGTTATTGCCGTGAAGCTTGAAAAATACTATACAAAGGAGGAAATCCTTACGATGTATCTCAATAAGTATGACTTTGGTAACAATGCCATTGGAATCAAGACGGCTGCTAATACTTATTTCTCAAAGGAGCCTAAGCAACTCTCTGTGGAGGAGGCTGCTACATTGGTAGGTATGTGTAAGAACTCGTCGCTTTATAATCCGGTGCGCCGTAACGAAAAAACTCGTCAACGTCGTAATGTGGTGTTGTCGCAGATGGAGAAGAATAATTGCCTTACTGCTGCAGTGTGCGACTCGTTGCAGGAGACTCCGCTTGTGCTCAACTATCGTCGTGTGGATCACAAGTTGGGCCCGGCGCCTTACTTTCGTGAGTATCTGCGTGGTGTGATGACAGCCAAGAAGCCCGAACGAAAGAACTATCGTGGATGGCAGATGCAAAAGTTCTATGAGGATTCGCTTGACTGGGCCAACAATCCGCTCTATGGATGGTGCAACAAGAATAAGAAGAAAGATGGTAGCCATTACAATCTTTATTCTGATGGCTTGAAGATTCATGTAACCATCGATTCTCGCATGCAGCAATATGCTGAGGAAGCAGTGGATGAGCATATTAAAGAATATCTGCAACCTCGTTTCTTTAAGGCTAAGAAGAATCATCGCAATGCACCGTATGATAATCTGAAGGCAAGTGAGATAGAACCATTGCTGGTAAAGGCGATGAAGCAAACTGACCGCTATCGCGGTATGAAGAAAGAGGGATACACTGATGAGGCTATTCGTGACTCGTTTGACGTGAAGCGCAGCATGCGTGTTTTTGCTTATACGGGAGATCGAGATACTATCATGTCGCCGATGGACTCTATACGCTATTATAAACATTTCTTACGTGTGGGATTCATGTCGATGGATCCTCTTACCGGACATGTGAAGGCGTATGTGGGTGGACCAGACTATACTCACTTCCAGTATGATATGGCAATGGTGGGACGCCGTCAGGTGGGTTCTACTATCAAACCCTATCTCTATACATTGGCTATGGAGAATGGCTTCTCGCCCTGTGATCAAACACGCAACGTAGAACAGACCCTCCTTACTGAGGATGGACAGATATGGCAGCCACGCAATACGGGTCGACAAGAAGATTATGGTAGGGTGGTGGATTTGAGATGGGGATTGTCTCAGTCGAATAACTGGATCTCGGCCTACTTGATGAGTAAATTGAATCCTTATGCGTTCAAGAGTCTTTTGCATCAGTTTGGCATTCGTAACCTTGATATTCAGCCAACACCATCGCTTTGTCTCGGTCCGTGTGATATCTCTGTAGGCGAAATGGTGGGTGCCTATACCGCATTCCCTAACAATGGTATACGTACCGAACCGCTCTTTGTAACACGTATTGAAGATAATGAAGGCAATATTGTGGCTACCTTCTCGCCGAAAACCTATGAGGTGATAAGCAAGGAGAGCTCGTATAAGATGATTGATATGATGAAGGCTGTTATCGATGAGGGTACGGGCCGACGCTTGCGTTTCCGCTATGGTTTCAAGGCTGAGATCGCAGGTAAGACAGGTACGACAAATGAGAATGCCGATGGCTGGTTTATGGGTTATACTCCCTCGCTGGTAAGTGGCTGTTGGGTAGGTGGTGATGATCGTGATATCCACTTTACTTCAATGAGCGATGGACAGGGTGCCTCAATGGCATTGCCCATTTGGGGTATCTATATGCAGAAGGTGTATGCCGATGAAACGCTCGGATATTCAGAAGAGGAGAAGTTTAATATCCCCGAAGATTTTAATCCCTGTGCTCAGCAGAGTCTGATAAATGGTTTTGCTGAAGAACAACAACTTGATGACTCTTTCGGATTCTAAAAGTTGTGGGTATTGCTTAGGATTGTAAACTTTTTTATTTCTTCAGCCAATGCTTGATCGTACGCTTCCGCCTCCAGTGCAAGGTATGTCGTCGGTGTTTCGGAAACCGACGCTACAGATCTTGTCTAATGGTATTCCCTTACATGTGATTGAAAATGCTGGTCAGGAGGTTGTGCGAATCGATTTTGTCTTTGGCGCAGGGCAATGGCATCAAGACCAAAAGTTGCAGGCGCTCTTTGCTTGTAGTATGTTGCGTGAGGGATGCCGTGGGTATTCATCGTCGGCATTTGCTGAACGCATGGATTTCTATGGTGCGTGGCTCGAACTCAGTGTGGCAATGAATCGCTCTTTTGTGACACTTTATTCTCTAAAGAAGTTTTTTCCGCAAACCTTGGCACTCGTGCAGCGAATGCTTTTTGAACCGACTTACTCGGAACGGCAACTTCAATTGCTCAGTTTGCGTAAGAAAGAACAGCTGAAGGTGTATTTGCAGAAGGGAGGCGCACAGGCTGTACGTGCCTTGCGCCGAAGCGTATATGGTACGTCGCATCCTTGCGGAATGCTTAGCGACTTGGAGGATTACGATCAGCTGAGTCCTGCTACGTTGCGTGACTTCTATTCACGTCATTATGGCTCGAGAAATTGCTCCATCTATTTATCTGGTAGCATTGATGATGTGGTGGTAAAACATGTAGATGATGCTTTTGGTAAGACAGAGTGGGGTAGTGGCTATGCTCCTAATGAGCGTCAATATGTATTGTCACCTTCGGAAGAACGGGATACTGTAATTGTGAATCAAGATGCAATGCAGAGTAGTATACGTATGGGTAAGTTGATCATGGATGTGAAAGACCGGGATTACCTGCCGATGCGTGTGCTGAATACGGTGTTGGGAGGCTATTTCGGTAGTCGTCTGATGAAGAATGTTCGAGAGGAAAAGGGGTATACCTACCATATTGCTTCGGATCTTACAACAAATACATCTCAGGTGTTGTTTACTGTTGGTAGTGAGGCACTTGCTGATAAATCAGATGTAGTGATGGAGGAGGTGCGTAACGAGATGTTACGCTTGCAAAACGAACTGGTTCAGGAGGATGAACTCCGTATGGTTCGCAATTATATGATAGGGGAAATCTGTCGTAACTATGAGGGAGCTTTTGCATTGGCTGATGCCTATATCTTTATGGAGCATTTGGGGCTTCCGCAATCCTATGTTGAACAAACTATAGAGGCTATCCAAACGACGGATGCTGCCCAATTGCAACAACTTGCTCAACGCTATTTTGACCCCGATACACTACATGCGGTAGTGGTGCGCCCATAAAAGGGGAAGTAGCTAACTCTTATAGGAGTTTTTTTGCTAAATAATTTGCCATGTCGTCAAAATTGTGTAATTTTACACGTTTTTAGATTTGGACAGAATTACTATTGAAATATGAACTTAGATCAAGACAGAATTATTAAGGTCGATATTGAGCAAGAGATGCGCAAATCGTATATCGACTACTCTATGTCGGTGATTGTGGAGCGTGCATTGCCTGATGTGCGCGATGGCCTTAAGCCCGTTCACCGAAGAATCCTGTACAGTATGATGGAGCAGGGTAATACTTCAGATAAAGGTTATCGTAAATCGGCACGTACAGTCGGTGACGTGATGGGTAAATATCACCCTCACGGTGACTCATCAATCTATGGCTCACTCGTACGTATGGCTCAGGATTGGGCTATGCGCTATACCTTGATTGATGGTCAGGGTAACTTCGGATCGGTTGATGGCGATAGTCCTGCTGCTATGCGTTATACCGAGGCTCGCCTCCGCAAGATTGGTGAGGATATGATGCAAGATATCTACAAAGAAACTGTAGACTTCCAGGAAAACTATGATGGTAAGGATACAGAACCTCGTGTGCTCTCGACTCGTATTCCTAACCTTTTGGTAAACGGTGCTACTGGTATTGCCGTAGGTATGGCAACCAATATGCCCACACACAACTTGCGCGAGGTAATCGATGCTTGCGTGGCTTACATTGACAATCCTGAACTCACTACTGAGGAACTGATGCAGTATGTGAAGGCTCCTGACTTCCCCACTGGTGGCTATATCTATGGTATGGCTGGTGTGAAGGAGGCTTACGAGACAGGTCGCGGTCGTGTGGTGATGCGTGCCAAGACAGAGATTGAGACCGACGCTAACCATGATAAGATTGTTGTAACTGAAATTCCTTATGGCGTAAACAAGGCTGAACTCATCAAGTATATTGCAGGTCTTGTGAGTGATAAGAAGATTGATGGCATCAGCAATGTAAACGATGAGTCGGATAAGGATGGTATGCGTATCGTGGTTGATGTGAAACGCGATGCCAATGCTAGCGTGGTGCTCAATAAGCTCTTTAAGATGACTCAGTTGCAGACTGCATTCAGCGTTAACAGTGTAGCTCTTGTACCTTGTGGCGAGCATAACGATAAACTTCGTCCCATGGTGCTCTCATTGCGCGACTGCATCAAGTACTTCGTACAGCATCGTCATGAGGTGGTAATCCGTCGCACTAAATATGATCTCCGTAAGGCTGAAGAGCGCGCTCACATCCTTGAAGGATTGATTATTGCTTCTGATAATATCGATGAGGTAATCCGCATTATTAAGGCTGCTCACACTCCTGCTGATGCTATTGCAGGTTTGATGCAGCGCTTCTCGCTCAGTGATGCTCAAGCACGCGCTATCGTTGAGATGCGTTTGCGTCAGCTCACAGGTCTGCAGCAAGAGCAACTCCGTGCTGAATATGATGATATCATGAAACTCATTGCTCACTTGAAGGAGATTCTCGTTAATGATGAACTCTGCAAGCAGGTAATGAAGGACGAACTCGTAGAAGTTGCCGAGAAATATGGCGACGACCGTAAGTCAGAGATCGTATACTCTTCAGAGGAGTTCAACCCCGAAGACTTCTATGCCGATGATGAAATGGTAATCACTATCTCACATCTCGGATATATCAAGCGTACTCCGCTTAGTGAGTTCCGCACACAGAATCGTGGTGGCGTTGGTTCAAAGGGTAGCGATACTCGTGAGGCAGACTTCGTAGAGTATATCTACATGGCTACCATGCATAACACCATGATTTTCTTTACCCAGAAGGGACGCTGCTACTGGCTCAAAGTGTACGAAATCCCCGAAGGTACGAAGAACTCGAAGGGACGTGCTATTCAGAATATGCTTAATATTGAGCCCGACGATAAGGTGAACGCATTCGTACATGTGAAGAATCTTGCCGACAAGGACTTCGTGAACTCACACTATCTCGTATTCTGTACCAAGAACGGTGTAGTGAAGAAGACTTGTCTGGAGGCTTATTCACGCCCCCGCACCAATGGTGTGAACGCTATCACCATTCGTGAAGACGACCGCGTGATTGAGGTTGTGATGACCAATGGCGACAATGAGATTATCTTGGCCAACAAGAATGGTCGCGCTATCCGTTTCCACGAAGGTGTAGTTCGCGAAATGGGCCGTACGGCTACTGGTGTACGTGGTATGACACTCGACGAAGATGGTCAGGACGAGGTAATCGGTATGATTGTAATCAACGATGCTGAGAATGAAAACATCATGGTAGTATCTGAACAAGGCTATGGTAAACGTAGTGATGTGGAGGAATACCGTATTACCAATCGTGGTGGTAAGGGTGTGAAGACACTTGATATTACTGAAAAGACAGGTAAGCTCGTAGCAATCAAGACAGTGACTGATGAGAACGACTTGATGATTATCAATAAGTCGGGCGTAGTGATTCGTCTTAAGGTAGCTGATGTGCGTATTCAGGGTCGTGCAACACAAGGTGTGCGTCTTATCAACCTTGGCAAGCGCAATGATCAAATCAGTTCGGTTTGTAAGGTGACAACTGAGACTGAAGAGCCTGAGGTTCAAGATGCTGAAGTAGTAGAGAATGATACTCCTATTGTTGATGTTCCCGAAACTACAACATCGACTGAACAGAATGATGAACAATAAAGTTAAAGAAATATAAATCAATAATCACTAATCATTACAATTATGAAGAAAGTATTATTATTAGTGGCAGCTGCCGCAATGTCGGTGTCGGTTACCTTCGCTCAGGTTGACGACAAGGAAGCTGCAAAGGCTGCAAAGGCTGCAGCTAAGGCTCTCAAAGCAGAGATTAAAGAGGCAAACAAGGTGTTGAGAGAGGCACAGACCGCCCTCACTGCTGTGGATGGTAATGTAGATCAGGCAAACGCTCTTATTGAGGTTGCTATGACCAACAAGCACACTGCATCAAATCCTGATACATGGTACACCGCTGGTAAGATTCAGAACAAGTATTATGATAAGGAGAACGAGAAGATGTATCTTGGTCAGTCATACAATCAGGACAAGTTCTTCGGTAGCTTGTCAAAGATGTTTGACTACTTCATCGTTTGTGACTCATTGGAGCAGATTCCCGATGAGAAGGGTAGAGTAATCGCAAAGTATCGCCCCGAGATTACAGATTTGCTTTCACGTATTCGTATCAACTTGGTAAGTGGTGGTGTAACATACTTCAACGCTGATAACAATGAGAAGGCTTTCGAACTTTTCGCAAAGTATATTGATGTGGCTGATGCTCCTATGTTTGCACAGTTTAACTACGCTGAGACTGATTCTTTGATGCCTGAGATCGCATACTATGCTACTTTGGCTGGTTTGAAGCTGGAGGACTACAACAAGGCTCTCAAGTATGTTGATTTGGCAATGAAGAAGGAAGATGTTGCGCAGAAGGCTATTGAGTACAAGGCAATGTCATACCTCAACTTGGGTGATACTGTTAATTGGTTGAATACTTTGAAGGTAGGTGTTGAAAAATATCCTGCTGTTGAGTATTTCTATTCAAACCTCATTTCGTACTATAACAACAATGGCAACACTGCTGATTTGGTTGCATTTGCTGATGAGATGTTGGAAAAGAATCCTCTTCCTATCTTCCACTTTGTGAAGGGATTCGTATTCCAAAATCAGAAGGAATATAATAAGGCTATCGAAGAGTATAAGGTTGCAATTGAGAAGAATCCCGATTATACTGGTGCATACCGTAACCTCGGTATCTGCTACTGTCAGATAGCTCAGGATTTGAGCGATGCAGCTTCTACTCTCGATATTAAGAGCAAGGCATATAAGGCTAAGAAGGAGGAAATCAATAGCTACTATAAGTTGGCTCTTCCCATTTATGAGCACTTGCGTAAGGTAGATGATGGTTCTGATCCCGACGTGAAGAGCGCTTGGACTAATGGTCTCTATACTTGCTACTACATGCTTAACATGGGCAAGGAGTTTGAGGAGATTGAGAAGATTATGAATCTCTAATATCAATCGACAGTTTTATGAAAGAGAGGAGGGCTTTGCCTTCCTCTCTCTCTTTGTAGGATTTGTATGTAAAAAAGTTTGGGATATCTTAGATACCCCAAACTTAATGCTCTTTTTGAATCTCTTTGTTTGTTAGAACTGGAAATAGTTCTTAGCGTTGTAGTAGCTAATGTCTTCAATCATTTGGCATACACGATCCATCTCGCTGTAGGGGATTTCTCCATTCTCTACATCACGTCCTACGAGGTTGCATAATGTACGACGGAAGTACTCGTGGCGAGGATATGAGAGGAATGAACGCGAGTCGGTAAGCATACCTACAAATCGGCTCAGCAAACCTAACACTGAGAGTGCGTTCATTTGCTTTTCCATACCATCCTTCTGATCGAGGAACCACCATCCTGACCCAAACTGAATCTTTCCTGGTACTGAACCATCTTGGAAGTTTCCGAGCATGGTGGCGATAACTTCATTGGCACAAGGATTCAAATTGTAAAGGATTGTCTTGGCCAACTTGCCCATAGAGTTGAGTTTGTCAAGATATTTCGCCAAAGCCTTAGCTGTGGTAAATTCACCGATAGAATCGAATCCGGTATCGGGGCCGAGTAAGCGGAACATCTTGCTGTTATTGTCGCGGATAGCACCATAGTGGAACTGCTGTGTCCATCCTGTTTCTGCATCCATTATGCCGAATTCAATCATCATGGCACTCTTGTATTTAAGGATCTCTTCCTTGCTTAGTGTGGTGCCACCATATACCTTATTAAATATAGCTTCGATTTCAGCATCGGTATAATCTTCGGCGTAGAACTCCTCTATACCATGGTCGCTTAATTTACAACCTTGTTCCTCAAAGAATTTGTGTCGTATACGTAATGCCTCAATGACATCTCTGAATTTGCTGATAGTCACTCCGCTCACCTCTGCGAGTTTGTCAATGTAAGCTCGGAAGTTCTCGGGTACTTCTACTGCCATAGCTTTGTCTGGACGCCATGTTGGAAGCATCTTTATTTCAAAACCGCTTTCGCGTGTCTTGATGTGGTGCTCTAATGAGTCGATGGGGTCGTCAGTAGTACATACAACTTCTACATTGTATCGTCGCATCATTCCGCGAGCAGTATATTCGGGTTGTTTGAGCTTTTCGTTACATTCGTCGTATATCTCGCGTGCTGTTTTGGGGCTTAAAATTTTGTCGATGCCGAAAGCGGTTTTCAACTCAAGATGTGTCCAATGGTAGAGCGGATTGCGGAAAGTGTAGGGTACAGTTTCTGCCCACTTCTCAAACTTCTCCCAGTCTGTGGTGTCTTTGCCTGTGCAATAGCGTTCATCGATACCATTAGTGCGCATAGCACGCCACTTGTAGTGGTCTCCACCAAGCCAAATCTCTGTGAGTGAACGGAACTGATGGTCATCGGCTACCATCTGCGGTATAAGGTGGCAGTGATAGTCGATGATGGGCATCTTCTTTGCGTGCTCGTGATATAACTTTTGTGCTGTTTCGGTTGTCAGCAAGAAGTTTTCGTCCATAAAGTTTTTCATAGGCTATTATTCTTTAAAAATGTTGTTTTGTGTTTTTGCTATTATTGATGAGAAGTGAGGTTTGATGTCTTATTTACCAGTATACAATGTACTGTCCTGTATAAGTTCTACCTCTTTGATTGGAAGTTCGTCGCCAATCATTTCTCCTTCTATATATATGCGCAAAGGAGTTTGCTTGCCGTTGTTGTGTATGGTGATGCTTTTGCGGAAAATACCAGGTCGGCGTCCTTTGCCATTGTATGTAACGGTGATTTTTCCTTTTTCACCGGGCATAATAGGCTCAAGAGTATATTCGGGAACGGTACATCCGCACGATGCACTTGCTTGGTGGATGATGAGCGGGGCTTTACCTACATTGGTGAATACAAAATCGTGTGTTACCACTGCAGTGTCAATGGCGAAAATGCCGAAATCGTGGCGGGTGTGCTCAAACTTCATTTCGCCTTTTTCTCTTGGCTTGATCTCATCTTGTGCAAAACTTGCGAGTGCTATGCATAGCATGGATGTAAATACGATAATTTTTCTCATAATTGTATTTGTCGTTGTCGAATGTGGTTAGTTTCTGTTTACTTGTTTGACTCCTTTTACTGTGCGCAGCTTCTTAATCAAAGCCTGTAAGCGGGCATTCTCTTCGATGAGTACTGTGAGTGTTCCCGAGAAGAGTCCGTCGTGTGAGTTGATGCTGATGTTGCGCAATTGTATATTCTCTTCCTTGGATATGATGGAGGTGATATTGTTGACGATACCTATATCGTCGTGACCAATCACGGTAAGGGTGATGGGGTAGAGTGATCCTTTGCTTTTGCCTGCCCAACGTGCCTTTACTACGCGGTAGCCAAAACGGGTGTGAAGGTCATGAGCATTAGGACAGTCGCAACGGTGTATCTTGATGCCTCCGCCAGTGGTTACGAAACCAAATACCTCATCACCATAGATGGGGTTGCAACAGCCTGCTAACTTAAAGTCGATGCCTTTGAGGTTTTGGTCAATCACCAGCACGTCGCCCGAAAAGCTTTGCTTAATCTGTTCGTCTTGTTGCATGTTATAACCTTCGGCACTGCGTATGGTGACATCGTGCGGCTCTGTTATCTGCTCTATTGCTTGTATGTAGCGGTCGATGAATTGGTTTACGTCAAGCAATCCATCGGCGATTTTTTGGTAAAATTCTTTGACTTGCTTATAGCCCATGCGTTTGATAAGACGCATCATCGTGGGCTCATCGTAGTCAATCTTGCGGTTTTTTAACTTTCGTTCTATTGTCTCACGAGCAAAAGCTGCTTGGCGTGATTCTATCTCGTTGAGACTTTGACGTATCTTATTGCGCGCCTTTGAGGTGGTTACGATGTCTAGCCACCCCTGTTTGGGGCTTTGTGTGTTTGATGTTAATATCTCTACTTGATCTCCATTGTTCAGGATTTGTCGCAGTTGGGCATGCTTACCATTGACTTTTCCTCCTGTGCAGCGGCAGCCGACGTTGGTGTGTATGTGAAATGCAAAGTCGAGAACAGTGGCACCATGGGGGAGTTTGAAAAGGTCTCCCTTTGGGGTAAATACAAATACGTCGTCTTTGTAGAGGTCCATCTTGAACTGGTCCATTAGTTCCATGCTGTCATCGGTGTGTTCCAATGCCTCGCGTATGCTTGTGAGCCATTCGTCAAGTCCGGTTTCGCTCTTTACGCCTTTATAACGCCAGTGGGCCGCAAGTCCGCGCTCGGCGATATCATCCATTCGTTCGGTGCGAATCTGTACCTCTACCCATTTTCCTTCAGGACCCATCACCGTAGTGTGTAAAGACTCATATCCATTGCTTTTGGGAATGGAGAGCCAGTCGCGCAATCGCTTGGGGTTGGGCTGGTACATATCGGTGACAATAGAGTAAGCTTGCCAGCATTCTTGCTTCTCCTTGTCATATTCAGAGTCGAGAATGATACGGATAGCAAAGAGGTCGTAGATGCCTTCGAAGTTGGTCTTCTGCTTTTTCATCTTTTGGCTGATGGAGTGTATGCTCTTCGTGCGACCTTTTATGTGATATTTTAGTCCTGCTGCAGCCAATTTTTCGTCAATAGGCTGAATGAATGCGGCGATATATTTATCACGTGCTGCTTTCGTGGCGTTCAGTTTTTCTTTGATGTGATAGTACATGTCGTGTTGCATGTACTTGAGCGAGAGGTCTTCTAACTCAGATTTAAGTTTATATAAACCCAATTTATGTGCTAATGGAGCATATAAGTATGCGGCCTCGCTGGCTACTTTGAGGCGTGCTTCTTCGTTGTCGGCCTTCTTGATCTGACGCATTGTGTTCACGCGGTCGGCAATCATGATGAGGATTACGCGCATGTCTTCGGCGAACGAAAGCAGTAGATTGCGGAAGTTTTCAGACTCAATGGTCGGATTCTTTTCATACAAACTGGCGGTGCGTACCAATCCGCGCAGTATGCCTGCAACATCGGCTCCGAATTGGTTGGCAACCTCATCGGTACTCATGTGTCCACATTTTACGATGTCGTGTAGTAGTATACTTACGATGGCAGCGCGGCGCATTCCCATCTCGTCAACAACGATGATGGCTGTTTGTAAGTTGTTGATGAGAGGGTTTAATCCGAATGTGTCGCGTACAAGTTGTCCCTTTTCTGCGGCTTGAAGCAGAAGAGATTCGATAGCGGATGCTTCATTAGCCTGCAGACAGTCACCAGCAATTTCAGCCAATTGCGCCTTTAATGCTTGGTATAAATCTTTTTCTTCAGGAGTGAAGAATGTGTTATATGTTGTTTCGCTCATGATGTGCCTTATATTTAGTTACAAAAGTACGATTTTTTCTATAATTTGTATGGGTAAAGGAGTATATATTAACTTTCGTTGAGATTTTTTTATTTCTGTTTCTGTTCTTTACTGAGAGGAAGCGGGTAAAAAGACCAGTTTTTGTCTTTACTGACTGTATTCTCTGTGTTTCAGTTTGACGGTGTGCGGAAACAGGTAATGGTGAAAAAAACTTCATGTTGTATAAAAAAGATAGTTTTATTAAGAAAAATTAGTAAAGCTATTATATTCTTCCTATCTTTGTGCGTTAATTTAGTTGAATATTATAGTAATTTCGAATAATAATGTTTACGTTAGAAGATCAACAGGTTTTTGCTAATAGAGGCATATCGGAGGCGCATGTGCTGGAGCAATTGGAATGTTTCAAGAAGGGGTTTCCCTATTTGACTTTAGAAGGCCCTGCTTCAGTAAAAGGCGGAGTAGTAAAGGCTGATGAGGCTTTCTTGAAGCAAGCAGCTAATGATTGGAATGCGTATCTTGCAGCTAATCATCGAATTGTTAAGTTTGTGCCTGCGTCAGGCGCAGCCAGCCGTATGTTTAAGAATCTCTTTGAGTTTCTTAATGGTGGGCATGATGAGCCTGTGACAGATTTTGAGCATGTATTCTTTGATCATATCGAGTTTTTTGGTTTCTATGCAGCACTTGATGCAAAGTGTGTAGAATTGTATGGTAAGGGTGTCACAGCTTTGATGGAGGAAGGACTTTATCGTCAGGTAGTGGCTGCTCTGCTCAATCCCGAGGGGTTGAACTTTGGCCAATTGCCCAAGGGCTTGCTGCTCTTCCATCTCTATGCTGATGAAACCGTGCGCACTCCGCTCGAGGAACATCTTGTAGAGGGAGCTCTGTATGCGCAGGATGAAGATAAGAACGTACATGTGCATTTCACCGTGTCGCCCGAACATCGCGAGCTCTTCAAGGCACGTGTTGATGCTGTGGTGGCTCGTTATGAGGCTGAGTTTGGTGTGAAATATGATATTACCTTCTCGGAGCAGAAGGCTTGCACCGATACGGTTGCGGCTGATAAGGATGACAATCCTTTCCGCGATGCGGATGGCAGTCTTGTATTCCGTCCCGGTGGCCATGGAGCGCTCATTGAGAACTTGAACGATTTGGATGCCGATGTTGTATTTATCAAGAATATTGATAATGTGGTTCCTGATCGCTTGAAAGAGGATACGGTAACTTACAAGCGTCTGCTCGCCGGGGTGCTTGTGTCATTGCAAGCCCAGGCTTTTGCCTATCTCCGTCGTTTGGATGAGGGTAATTGTACAGACGAGGAGTTGGCGGAAATGGTTGATTTTCTTGAACATAAACTTTATTGCAAGCATCCTGCAATCGAAACTCTTAAGGGTGATGTGTTGGCAACCTATCTGAAGAAGAAGTTGAATCGTCCCATGCGTGTGTGTGGTATGGTGCAGAATGTGGGTGAGCCTGGTGGCGGACCTTTCCTCGCTTATAATGCCGATGGTACTGTATCGTTGCAGATTCTTGAGAGTTCGCAGATTGACATGGATAATCCTGTGAAGAAGGCTATGTTCCTTGAGGGTACACACTTCAATCCGGTTGATTTGGTGTGTGCAATTAAAGATTATAAGGGTGAGAAGTTTAACCTTCCTCAGTTTGTAGACAAGTCTACCGGATTCATCTCATCAAAGTCAAAGGGTGGCCGCTCATTGAAGGCACTCGAACTTCCCGGATTGTGGAACGGTGCGATGAGCGATTGGAATACCATCTTCGTTGAGGTACCCTTGAGCACATTCAATCCGGTAAAGACCGTGAATGACCTCTTGCGTGACCAACACCAAAAGTAAGGTTTGCGCCTCCAATGAATAGCATTCAATAAGGAGCGACATTGTCGCTCCTTTATTATATAAAACAAAGGAATTACAGAATGACCAAACAAGATCTGAGAATCGTATATATGGGCACTCCCGACTTTGCGGTGGAGAGCTTGCGTTGCCTTGTTGAAGGCGGATATAATGTAGTGGGCGTAGTGACTGGTCCTGACAAGGCTGTGGGTCGTCATGGAAGTGTGTTGCAGCCCACTCCCGTAAAGCAGTATGCGGTAGAGCATGGGCTGCGTGTGCTCCAGCCTGAGCGCTTGAAGGACGAAGCCTTCATTGAGGAGTTGCGCTCCTTGCAGGCCGATCTTCAGATTGTGGTCGCTTTCCGTATGCTCCCCGAGGTGGTGTGGGCCATGCCGCGCTTGGGAACCTTCAATTTGCATGCATCGTTGTTGCCGCAATATCGCGGTGCAGCCCCCATTAACTGGGCTGTCATCAATGGCGACACTGAGACTGGTGTTACCACCTTCTTCCTCAAGCATGAGATTGACACAGGTGCAGTCATTCGTCAGGTTCGCGTACCCATCAGTGAGACCGACTGCGTGGGCGATGTGCACGACCGCCTGATGCTTCTTGGTGGAGGCGTTGTGTGCGAAACGGTGGATGCCATCATCGACGGTACTGCCGAGGCAACCCCTCAGGAACTGATGATTACCGAAGAACTGCGTCCTGCCCCTAAGATCTTCAAGGACACCTGCCGCATAGAGTGGGGTAGAAGCACTAAACAGGTGTATGATTTCGTTCGCGGCCTGTCGCCTTATCCAGCTGCTTGGACCACACTTGTGGCTCCTGATGGTAATGAGATGGTTGTCAAAGTGTATGAAGCAAGCATCGTTGTGGGCAATGCTAATAGTCTCTCTTGTGGAACTATCAAGACCGATGGCAAGAGCTACCTTTATGTTGCCACGGCCGATGGTATGCTGAGCTTGCGTACTTTGCAATTGGCCGGAAAGAAACGTATGGGAATTGAAGACTTTTTGCGTGGTTTCCGCCTTGCTGACGATAGTAAAATGGTGTGATAACGGAGATTTTTGCGGCTTATTGTGTTAAAATCGTGCAAAAATGTTGCACGAAAACAAATTTATGCTTTTCTTTGCCAAAAAATAATCAGTAACAACTAAAAAACGCATTGCCTATCGGAACACTCTTACTCAAAACAAAACACTAAAAGTAAGTAGTAATGGAAAACTTGAATGTGCTCACTGACGACATGTTGGTGCTCCGCTATCAGGAAGGTGACGATAAAGCGTTCGATGAGTTGTTGGCTCGCTATCAGAGCAAACTCTACAATTATATCCTTTTTGCTGTACGTAACCAGGAATTGGCCGAAGATATCTTTCAAGAGACCTTCGTAAAGGCTATTGTGACCATACAACAACGTCGCTATTCTGGTGATGGACGCTTTGGTGCATGGATTATGCGTATTGCTCATAATTTAGTAATAGACTCATTTCGTCAGGATCGCAATGAGAATACGGTCTCTAATGATGAGTCTGAGATTGATCTGTTGAATAATGTTGACTTGTGTGATGACAATGTCGAGACACAGATGGTCAACGATCAGACGCTTGTTGATGTACGTCGACTTGTAGATGCTCTTCCCGACAATCAGCGCGAGGTGGTGTATATGCGCTACTATCAGGATCTTAGTTTTAAGGAGATAGCCGAGATTACCGGTGTGAGTATCAATACCGCCCTTGGACGTATGCGCTACGCGCTGTTGGGTATGCGTCGTTTGGCTGAGGAACATAATATTGTGTTGCAGATGTATTGATCTAATACTTTAAGAGATATCATAGCCTCAGAGGAAGCAAAACCTGCTTTTTCTGGGGCTATGCTCATTTTCTATACAAGTAAAACGGGTATTGTTTTCGGATAATCGAAATTTTGTGCTAAATTTGCACTTTATTAGATAAAGTATATCGTAGAATGAAACATATCAGAAACTTCTGCATCATTGCACACATCGACCACGGTAAGTCAACCCTTGCCGACCGTCTGCTTGAGTACACCAATACCATCAAAGTCACCGAGGGTCAAATGCTCGATGATATGGATCTCGAGAAAGAGCGCGGCATCACCATCAAGAGCCACGCCATACAGATGGAATATACCTATCAAGGCGAGAAATATGTGCTTAACCTCATTGACACTCCGGGACACGTTGACTTCTCCTACGAGGTGTCGCGCTCCATTGCGGCTTGTGAAGGTGCACTGCTCGTAGTGGATGCTTCGCAAGGTGTGCAGGCGCAGACCATTTCAAACCTTTACATGGCCATTGAGCACGATCTGGAGATTATCCCCGTCATCAACAAGTGCGACATGCCCAGTGCTGAGCCCGAGAAGGTGGAGGACGAGATCATCGAACTCCTCGGCTGCAAGCGCGAAGAGATTATCCGTGCTTCGGGTAAGACCGGTTTCGGTATCGAGGATGTGCTGGCGGCAGTCATCGAGCGTGTACCTGCTCCTCAGGGCGATGAGAATGCACCGTTGCAGTGTCTCATCTTTGACTCGGTGTTCAACTCGTTCCGCGGCATCATTGCCTACTTCAAGATCCTGAACGGTACCATCCGTCAGGGCGACATGGTGAAGTTCTTCAATACTGGTAAAGAATACGATGCCGATGAGATTGGCGTGCTGAAGATGGACATGGTGCCCCAGAAAGAACTCAAGGCGGGTAACGTAGGCTATATTATCTCTGGTATCAAGACCTCTACAGAGGTAAAGGTGGGCGACACCATTACGCACGTTAAGGGAGGTTGCGTCGAGGCCATCGCAGGATTCGAGGAGAGTAAGCCCATGGTGTTTGCCGGTGTGTACCCCATCGATGCGGAGGACTATGAAGACCTGCGTGCTTCGCTCGAGAAACTCCAGCTCAACGATGCTTCACTTTCCTTCTTTCCCGAGTCGTCACTGGCCCTTGGCTTCGGATTCCGTTGTGGCTTCCTCGGACTGCTCCACATGGAAATCGTGCAGGAGCGCTTGGATCGCGAGTTTGATATGAGCGTTATCACCACCGTTCCCAACGTATCCTACAACGTGTACGACAAGCATGGCGAGTGCATCGAGGTGCACAACCCTGGTGGCATGCCCGACGTCACCCTTATCGACCACATCGAAGAACCCTATATCAAAGCATCGGTCATCACCGCTACCGACTACATCGGTCCCATCATGACATTGTGCCTCGGCAAGCGTGGTGAATTGCTCAAGCAAGAGTACATCTCAGGTAACCGTGTAGAGATACATTACATGATGCCCCTGGGCGAGATTGTTATTGACTTCTACGACAAGCTCAAGAGCATCTCGAAGGGCTATGCCTCGTTCGACTATCACCCCGCAGGATTCCGTCCCTCAAAGTTGGTGAAGCTCGATATCCTGCTCAATGGCGAACCTGTGGATGCCCTCTCTACCTTGACTCACATCGACAATGCCTACGACTTTGGTCGTCGCATGTGTGAGAAGCTCAAGGAGCTCATTCCCCGCCAACAGTTTGATATCGCCATTCAGGCAGCTATCGGTGGTAAGATTATTGCTCGCGAAACCGTGAAGCAGGTGCGTAAGGACGTTACTGCCAAGTGTTACGGTGGTGACGTGTCACGTAAGCGTAAGTTGCTTGAGAAACAGAAGAAGGGTAAGAAACGTATGAAGCAGATTGGTAATGTTGAGGTACCGCAGAAGGCCTTCCTTGCCGTCCTCAAGCTCGATTAATGAACTTATAATAAAGTAAAATATCCCGTCTATATATAGGCGGGATATTTTTATGGGTGAAACTTTGTGAATGTCGTTTATTTCGCTGATTGTTTCGAGGTGGCTTTGATGGCAGGTAGTATGGTATTTTCAACAATGTCGCTACGCATAATGCGGTAGTGCGGATGGTGATATTTGTTGAAGTTGCGGCTATGGTGCATCACGTAGCTTCCGTTGCTGTGAAGTTGGCTGATGCGGGCCGAGTCTTCGGCGTAGCCTTCAATTAGTGGCATCACCTCTTTGGCTATGCGCTGTGTTATGTGCCATTCGTTGATCCATTCTTGTGAGAGTGTGGGTAGCGTGTCGGGTGCGCTGGTCATGAAAGCATCTACAAAGTCGTCGACCGAAAGTATGCTGTCTCTGATTACTGAGAGGTTTACCCTCCAATAGCGTTTCTTCCATCCGCACGGTTCGCAGTACTCTCCTCCCAATGTGTCGGATAGTAAAAGTTCTCGTACGACGTAGCTTTTCACTGCTTCGCGATTGGTGAGCAGGTGTGCGGGACCGAATTCGTCTTGAAATTCGCCTTTGTACACGTCTTGCAGTGTGGCTTGAGGGTAGTGTGCGAAGAATTCGGAGAGGAATTCTATACGCGCATTGTCATCAGTCGTATTTTTACTCTCCTTGGAGTTTGTGCAAGCGCTTAGTAGTACGATGCCTGCAATGAGGGGGAGGATAGGCGCTCGCATGATTTTATCTATTGTTTTCAAATGCGTGATATTCACCTAAGATAGTTAATTCTTTGGTGAGCGGACGTACGGCATCAATGCTTTGATGGAAACGTGTGTAGTCGTTAAATGTGACGTCAACGTAAAACATGTATTCCCACTCGCGTCCTATGATAGGCAACGACTGAATCTTGGTGAGGTTGATACGGTAAAAAGTGAAGATGGAGAGGATTTGCGACAAACTACCTTCTTGGTGGGGGAGTGAAAAAACAATGTTTGCCTTGTCTATATTTTCGCCTATGTAACCTTCTGCTTTCAGTTCGTCGGCTCTCCAGCGGTCGGCTACCACAAGGAATCGAGTAAAATTATGTTTGTTGGTCTCGATATTTTCCTGAAGTATACGCATGCCATATAACTTTGCTGCGTGTGTAGAACAGATGGCTGCATGTCCGTGTAGACGCTTCTCGGAAATTTCCTTGGCGCTGAGCGCAGTGTCTTCAGCTTGTACGGCTTTTAGCTCGGGGTGTCGCTGAAGGAATGCTTCGCATTGTGCTAAGGCTACGGGGTGGGAGTGTACTTCATGCAGGTCGGTCCAATCTTCTTCGGGTAGACAACAGATGCAATGAGCAATGCGGAGCTTTTGTTCGCCTACGATTACAACTCCGCTGTTGCGCAGAAGTTCATAGTTATGAAGCAAACTACCGGCTATCGTGTTTTCAATGGCCACGAGTGCTACTACGTTGCTGTCTGTAGCGATGGCGTCGAATACATCGTTGAAAGTTTCGCAACAGATCAACTCTGTGCTCTCTTCCTTAAAAAACTCTCTCGTAGCAATGTCATGATACGAGCCTTCAAAACCTTGTATAGCTACCTTTTTCATAATGGATGCAAAAGTAATGCAAAAAAATGATTTAACGAAACTGAAGTTTGCTTACTTATTGTCCAGTCTGATTTTTGTAAATCCAATTTAAAAAAAGGAAGGACGCGATTATCGCGCCCTTCCTCTATATGAGATTGAAAATCTTGTTACTTGATATTGGGAAGTTCCAAGCCATATCCCTTTCGCTTGTCCTCTTTCTTGAGAGCGAAAGCCAAAAGTAGTGCTACGATGCCGAAACAAGCGAATACACACATCGGGAGAGTGTAGTCGTACTGTTTGAATACCTGTCCGTCAACGATACGTTCGCCGCTGATGCAGTATTCGTTGAGTAGCCAACCAATGAGTAGGGGAACGAAGCCAAGGCCGATGTTCTGTACCCAGAAGATGAGGGCATAAGCCGAACCGAGTAGTTTCTCGGGAATGATCTTGGGTACAGATGGCCACATAGCCGAGGGTACCAATGAGAAAGCTACGCCGAGTACGATAGCGATGAAGGCGGCAAACCACCAGTAGTTGAGTACGGGTAGTGCAAACAATACGTGTACGCCAATGAGCATGGCAGAACCGATAATCATGATGGTAGCACCCTTACCCTTGCGGTCATAGATGCCGCCGAAGAGCGGAGTCATGATAAGATTACCCATAGGGATGAGAGCGGGGATCCATCCAGCCCATACATTTGACATCCCGTACTTGTTCTCCATGAGCGAAGTGGCATATTTCATGAAGGGGAACACGGCTGAATAGAACATCAGGCACAAGAGGGCGATAAGCCAGAAGCCCTTATTGGTGATGATGAGCTTGAGGTCTGATACGTGGAAGGTGTCGTCTTCTGCATCGTCTTGCTCTGCGGTGAGTTGCTTATCGAGTTTGGCGTCCATCACGCAGAATACGCAGTAAGCCACGAGTCCGATACCGATGAGTACGAGCGCAAAGAGGAGGGGGGTCGACATGCTGAAGTTTTTTACGATGAGCGGGCTAACGATCATAGCCATTGCTGTGCCCAAGCGTGCTACAGCTACCTGTGTGCCCATTGCGAGCGCCATTTCTTTGCCCTTGAACCACTTTGCGATTACTTTTGTTACGGTGATACCGCAGTTTTCAGTACCTACGGCAAAGATTGCATATCCGAGGCTAGCCACCATTACTTGTGTACGGATGCCGAAGATATATCCGGCTTCAGGTGCAGGTGAAATGTATTCTACGGCATAATACTTGATGAATGCACCTATCACCATTAACGCGCAGGTGGCGATACCGGTAATGCGCACGCCCAGTTTGTCAAGGATCATACCTCCGAAGATGAGCATGAAGAGGAATACGTTAAACCAGCAGTAAGCCCAGTTGAAGATTCCGAAGTCCGAACTTGTCCAGTCCATCTCGACCTCGAGCATTGTCATTAGGGGTGACATGGCATCAGTGAGGAAGTAACCCCACATCATGGTGAACGACACGATGATCAATGCCGTCCAGCGAGCAACGTTTGAGTCTCGCAGTGTTTGTTGCAGTTGTTTTGTCATTTTTTTTTGTGATTTTTATTATTACATTATATATATTATCTTCTTTATTGGCGTTCCGTATAGGGAATGCGATGGTAAACCTGATGCGAAGGTACAAAGATTCCTTCACTGTAGCAAGCATTTCTTGAGTTTTGGGTTGTGAAAGTTGGAATGAATGTTAAAGAAGGAAAGATCTATTGTCGGGTAAAAACTCTTCAAAAACGCGAAAAAGTCCTAAAAAAAGGGTGAAAATCCCTGATTTTTGAAAAAAACAAGAAAAAAGCGATTTTTTTTTGTGTTTTTGTTTGGAGAATAAAATAAAAGCAGTACCTTTGCACTCGCAAAACAGAAACAACAACGGTTGTTCTTTGAAATACTGAAAACAAACAACGAAAAAATGCGGAAATAGCTCAGTTGGTAGAGCATAACCTTGCCAAGGTTAGGGTCGCGAGTTCGAGTCTCGTTTTCCGCTCACAAGTTTGAATTTGTGTCTACAACCGATGAGTCGGTGTAAAGCCCAGGTGGCGGAATGGTAGACGCGCTCGTTTCAGGTGCGAGTGTTGAGAGACGTGCAGGTTCGAGTCCTGTTCTGGGCACAAACCAAACGAGTATTGACTTAATGAAATTATGGAGAGATGGCGGAATTGGTAGACGCGCTACTTTGAGGGGGTAGTGACCGTTGGGTCGTGTGAGTTCGAGTCTCATTCTCTTCACCAAAATTAAAATTGCGGAAATAGCTCAGTTGGTAGAGCATAACCTTGCCAAGGTTAGGGTCGCGAGTTCGAGTCTCGTTTTCCGCTCAAAGAGGTCTAAGGCATTAGGCCTCTTTTTTATTTTAAATATTTTAACGAACTATAAGCCCCAACACTCCGTGCTGGGGCTTTTCTTTTTTACTTAATCACAATCTCATCCACAAAGAGAAATCCTCCGAAATCACTACGCTGTGCCTGGTATCGCACGTAGCGTGCTTTGGAAGCTCCCTCCCAGCCGAAGGTCTTGAAGGTCACGGCATCGTCTTTTACGACTTTGATATCCTCGCGTTTTAGTTCGGTAAAGGTCTCCCCGTCATGCGATATTGAAATAATTACGCATGCCGGCATAAAGACCCCAGGTCCGCATATCTGCATGAAGTCAGCGCTGATGGAGGTTATGGGTAATGTCTTGCCCAGGTCGATGATGACATCTACGCCCTTTCTGCCAAGGAATCCCTGCCAGTGTTTGTCTCCGTAGGTCCATCCTCCACGTACGCCATCCACTAAAGCGCTATCCCCACCTGCTGAATAACCTTTGTAGTAGGCTGATCCGTCAGCATAGACAACTTGTTTTCCTACACCTAAATGTCGTACAGGCTTGTCTGCCCCTGGGCGGTTTCCCACCTCGTGGCATAGGTCAAATGGATGATAACCCTTTGTGCGCAAGTCCTCTACAGCTTTCAGTGCTCGAGCATGGAAATCTTCGAAACTCTTGTTCTTGGGTGCGCTCCATGCAACCTCGGCAAGCGCCAAGATGCGTGGGTAAGCCATATATTCCATATGTTCCTCGGTGGGAATATATTCGGCAAACAGATTGCCTTGTACGCCATATAGCAGTTTGGCAGTTTTGGAGTCGAGTGTGTCGGGTATTGGATCGTATGAGTATACCTTTTGTAGCGGTAGGTATCCTCCGAAGGCTTCTGGTTGCGTGTGGGGTGCATCCTGATAGGCATCAAAGTAACAGAACTCGCCGGGAGTCATGATGGCTCTATGCCCCATACGCATGGCTTTTAGTCCACCCTCAGTGCCGCGCCACGACATGACGGTGGCATTGGGCGCCAAACCTCCGTCAAGGATTTCGTCCCAGCCTAACAGATTGCGTTCGTGTGCATTTAAGAAACTTTCTATACGGTGTATGAAGTAGCTTTGTAGTTCATCTACACTGTCAATGCCTTCCTCTTGCATGCGGGCTTTACATAGGAGGCACTCCTTCCATGATTGCTTGCTTGCTTCATCGCCACCGATATGTATGTAGTGTGATGGGAATAGCTCCATGATTTCAAGCAATACATTTTCAATAAACTCAAACACCTTATCATTGCCGGCGCAGAAGTCGGACTCCTTGTATGGGATGTGTGAGCACGAGAGTTCGGGGTAAACAGCCAATACCTCTTCAGAATGTGAGGGCATCTCTATTTCGGGAATCACGGTGATGTAGTGCTTTTGCGCATAATCCACGATCTCTCGTATCTGCTCTTGTGTATAGAATCCCCCGTATGCATTTTCTTCTTCCTTATTAATATAGAGACGATCGTTGTTCCACCAATCCTTCCATAGGGCATGTGTTCGCCATGCAGCTTGCTGGGTAAGTTCTGGGTAACGCTTTATCTCGATGCGCCATCCGGCGGCGTCAGTCAAATGCAGGTGTAGATGGTTGAGCTTGTAGTAGGCCATTGCTTCTATCTGCTTCTTGATGAAGTCCACGCCGAAGAAGTGGCGCGATACGTCGAGCATCATACCACGATATTCAAATCTCGGTTCGTCTATAATTTTGCCATGTGCGATGGTCTTTTCCTCGCTGGTCATCTGTAGGAGTGTCTGTATTCCGTAAAATAATCCAGCTTCGGATAGGGCGCTGATTTTTACTCCAGATTTGTCGGTAAGTAGCATATACCCTTCGGGGGTCTCTATGTCGGGGAGCGTATCAACAATCTCTAAGATGATGGCATTACTGACAGGTCTTTCGTCACTCCATACTCCTAGCTGATGCTTGATGGCATACTCCTTCAGGAAGGTCTCTTCCCCATTGGATGCGTTCGTCCATAGCTGGGTGTGTTCGTTTAGGGTGAATACTTTTGTCTGCAACTCCACACTTAGGGGGATGGGGATTATGGAAACGTGCTCCTTGCGTTCGCATGCAACAAGGAGGGTGATTAGTGTTAGCCCGATTGCAAGAGTTGATTTCTTCATGGCTTCAGTGCGTTAAGTGTATAAAGAAAAAAGGTAGGGAACTTAGCTCCCTACCTTGTGATTACTTCAATTCTAACAAAACTACATTCTCTACATGGTGAGTGTGTGGGAACATGTCGACTGGCTGCACGCGTGTTACCTTGTACTTTATGTCGAGCAAACTCAGGTCGCGCGCTTGGGTGGCGGGATTGCAGCTCACGTACACGATGCGCTTGGGTTCGGCAAAGAGAATGGTGTCGATTACGTCGTTATGCATGCCGGCTCTTGGGGGGTCGGTAATGATAACGTCGGGACGACCATATTCGTTGATAAACTCTTGGTTAAGAATATCTTTCATATCACCGGCGAAGAATAGCGTATTGTCGATATTGTTGAGTGCAGAGTTGACCTTTGCATCCTCAATTGCTTCGGGGACATATTCGATGCCAATTACTTGGCGCGCCTTTCGCGATACGAAGTTGGCAATAGTGCCCGTACCTGTGTAGAGGTCATAAACCAGTTCGTCGCCTGTGAGTCCTGCAAACTCGCGTGTCACCTTATATAGATTATATGCCTGGCGACTATTTGTCTGATAGAACGATTTGGGACCCACCTTGAATTTCAATCCTTCCATCTCTTCGATGATGTGGTCGTCGCCCTTGAATACATGTATGGGGAGGTCTCCGATGGTATCGTTGCACTTGTTGTTGATTACATAGATGAGCGATGTAATCTCGGGCCATGTATCCGCCATGAACTGCAGTAACTGCATCATCTGCTTCTCCTCGGCCGCATCAACGATCTTAAACTGCATTACTACCATCAATCCCTTAATGCTTCTGTCGTTCTCATCCTCGGCGATGCGTATCATCATGTTGCGCAACATGCCGTCTTGAGTACGTAGATTAAAGAAGCTATAGTTGTGCTCGTATGCAAAGTCGCGCACTCCGTTGCGGATCTTGTTGCAGATGTCGTCCATCAGGTGGCACTCGTCGATGGCCAATACCTTATCAAATGCTCCAGGGATATGGAATCCTACGGCATTCATTTGGTCGTATTGGAAGTCTCTATCTACCTCTTCTTGGGTGAGCCAGCGCTTGTTGCTGAAGGTGAATTCCAATTTGTTGCGATAGCGCTCTGTGAACTCCGAACCGAGAATGGGTGATATCTCGGGTAGCTCCACCTTGCCGATGCGCACCAGATTGTCGGTCACCTGCTTCTGCTTGAAACGTATTTGATCTTCATATTTGAGGCACTGCCACTTGCAACCACCGCATACACCGAAGTGTTTACAGAAGGGTTCGCTGCGCAAGGGAGAGTATTCGTGAAATTTTACGGCTACAGCCTCGGCGTAGCTATGTTTCTTGCGCTTTACTTGCAAGTCTACCACGTCGCCTGGTACTACATAGGGTACGAATACGACCATGTCATTCACGCGAGCCAACGCTTTGCCTTCGGCTGCCACGTCGGTTATTGTAATCTGCTCCAATAGCGGGAGCTCTTTCTTCTTTCTTGCCATTAATTTATGTTCTTAATTTTTTTACTGTCCAAAGTTCGCGATTGAAGCTTGCTGGTTGTTTGGCTGTTTTCTGCGTGCTGCAATCGGGCTATACCTTTCTAATTTCGACAAAATTACATAAAATATCCTTATGATGGTAGTGAAAGTGAAAAATTTATATCCGAAGTAAAAAACGTAGCATTATAATTTCATCCTTTCGTGAAAAAGCGCTATCTTTGCTCTGTTAATGGGCGAAGTATACCTATATTATATTAGACTATTATCAACAAACATATTTTTACTACTTAATAATTATTAAAAATTATGAGCGAAAAAAGAGTTTACTTATTCGGTAATGGTAAGGCCGAAGGTAAGGCAGACATGAAGAATCTGCTCGGTGGTAAAGGTGCCAATCTGGCTGAAATGAACCTGATTGGTGTACCCGTTCCTCCCGGTTTCACCATTACTACAGACACTTGTAACGATTACTATCGTTTGGGCAAGGCTGAAGTTGTTGAGTTGTTGAAGGAAGACGTTCACGCTGCAGTAGCACACGTTGAGACTTTGATGAACTCTAAGTTCGGTGACGTTGAAAACCCCTTGTTGGTATCTGTACGTTCAGGTGCTCGCGCTTCAATGCCCGGTATGATGGATAC
>JAFZFZ010000056.1 GCA_017557005.1 Bacteroidaceae bacterium
AAAGAAGAACAAAATAAAATAGTACAAAGCAATGAAAAGAACATTCCAACCTTCTCTGAGAAAGAGAAAGAACAAGCATGGTTTCCGTGAGAGAATGGCTACCGCTAATGGTCGTCGTGTATTGGCTGCTCGTCGCGCTAAAGGTCGTAAGAAATTGACTATTTCTGACGAATTCAACGGCAAGAAGAAGTAATTCTCATCGGCAGAACAAAATAAAAGAGGTAATGACATTACCTCTTTTTTTATTTTAATCAAGACGGCGCGATGAGCAACCTTAGAGCATAAATACTTAATACGCACAGCCTATCTTAAACCTTCATCGCCGTAGAGAGTCTATAATATACATTATACTATAAGAAAATACTAATACTATCTCTATTATGAAAACTATGAGAACACTTCTCACAATTCTAACCTCGCTGATAGGACTCACCTCCTTTGCGCAGGTATCGTTCGGCAATGCCGATAAGTTTAACAAAGAATGGCGTTTTGCACTTGCTGACGATAGCACAGCCTATCGTGCCGACTTTAACGATAGCCGTTGGCGCCCCCTCACTCTACCCCACGACTGGAGCGTAGAGAGTGCCCCCTCACAGGCTTTGGCCAGCTGTACGGGTTATCTGCCTGGTGGCATTGGCTGGTATCGTAAGCACTTTACCGTAAACGACGAGGCTGCACGCCACTACATATACTTTGAGGGCGTATACAACCGCAGCGACGTGTATCTCAACGGACATCACCTCGGACACCGCCCCAACGGTTATGTATCATTCATGTATGACCTTACCCCTTACCTGAAGAAGGGTGACAATGTCATTGCCGTACGTGTAGACCATAGCCGCTATGCTGATTCACGCTGGTATACCGGTTCGGGAATCTATCGCGACGTATATCTGGTATCGGCTCCCGACATGCACCTCTCACAGTGGGGCGTGGCCTATCGTGCCACCAAGCTTACGGATCGCAATGCGACTATCGAAGTGGATGTGGCTGTAGATAACTTTACAACCTCTGCACAGAAGGTACAGACACGCATCACCTTGCTCGACGCCGAGGGTAAACAAGTTGCTTCAACCACAAAAAACGTAACAGTAGAAGCCAACACAAAGAACCAACAATTACCCATCGCAACTTGCCAACTGAAGAATCCTCATCGCTGGCACTTGAACGACCCCTACCTTTACACCTTACGCGTAGAGCTTTTGGCCGATGGCAAAATGATTGACCAGACTGAAGTACGTGCCGGCTTACGCACATTGGAATTTGACGCCAACAAGGGCTTTGCTCTCAATGGCGAAAACATGAAGGTCAAGGGTGTATGCCTGCATCACGATGCCGGTGTTTTGGGCTCAGTGGTACCTCCCGAGGTATGGCGCCGCCGCATAGAGTCGCTCAAAGCCATGGGCGCCAATGCAATCCGTATGAGCCACAACCCGCAAGCTCCCATCGTATATGACCTTTGCGACGAACTCGGCATGCTCGTTATGGATGAGGGTAGCGACGAATGGGAGTTTCCCAAACGTAAATGGATAAAGGGTTGGAATAAGGGTGAGCCCGGCTATGAGGGTACCTTCGACTTCTTTGAAGAGTGGATAGAGCGTGACATCACTGACATCGTGCGCCGCGACCGCAACCACCCCAGCGTATTCTTGTGGAGTGTAGGTAATGAGGTAGACTATCCCAACGACCCCTATTCACACCCCGTACTTGATGGCAGCAGCATCAGCCAGCCCATGTTCGGAGGATATGACCCAGAGCGCCCCCATGCAGAGCGTATCGGAAAAATTGCCAAACGCTTAGCTGCATGCATCCGTGCCGTAGATGCTTCACGTCCTGTTACAGGAGCTTTGGCTGGCGTTGTAATGAGCAACGAGACGGAATATCCGGAGGCTGTAGACGTAGTAGGCTACAACTACACTGAAGACCGCTACGACACCGACCATAAGAAGTATCCCAACCGCATCATCTATGGAAGCGAGACACGTAGCGACTTCTCTGCTTGGAAGGATGTACGCGACAAGCAGCATATCTTCGGTCAATTCATCTGGACAGGTACCGACTACCTGGGCGAGTCTGGTTCATGGCCCTCACGCGGTCTCCACACCGGTCTGCTCAACTTCGCCAGCTACGCCAAGCCTCGTGGTAAGTTCCGTGAGGCTCATTGGAGCGACAAACCAATGATTTATATCGGTACCTATCGCCGTGGCCGTGGCCGCTGGGGCGACAACCTCTCTATCGATGCAGGCGACTCATGGAACTATCGCAATGGCGAACAAGTGCGCGTGGTATGCTACACCAACACCGCTCAAGCTCAACTTAAACTCAATGGAGAGGTTGTAGGAGAAATGACTCCCTACAATGACGAGCATGGCATGATACACTGGGATATCCCTTATGCTGACGGAACACTTATCGCAGAAGGATATGACAAAGATGGCAATCTCCAAACCACTTATACCATCCAAACCAGCGGACGCCCCTATCAATTGCGTGCGTCACTGATAGAGACACAGACCCAACCTCGCGAAGCTATCGACACACCCACATACCAAGTATTGGTAGAGGTGCTCGACGAGAATGGTGTATTGGTAAAACTTGCCGACAATATGATCAGTTGCCAAGCACAAGGTGGACAGTTGCTCGGACTTGAGAACAACGACAATAGCGACATGAGCCATCCCAAGGCACGCCAGCGCCGCGCTTTCCAGGGTTACCTTGTAGCTTATGTTCAAGCCGGAGAAGGCAATGCTCCTATCCACATCAGTTTCAGTTCACCCCTACTCGAGGAAGCTACACTCACTATTGCACACAAGTAATTGATAGCAGAAATAAACAAAGGAGAGGAGGCTTTTGCCTCCTCTCCTTTGTTTACCCATACACTGCAAGGAATGAGATTTATCGTAGCATAAAGCGCCGACTCATCCCAACAAATAATACACTATTTCGTTCCGAAGATACGATCACCTGCATCACCAAGCCCTGGAAGAATGTAGTTCTTATCATTCAAGCCTTCGTCAAGGGATGCCAAATAGATATCTACATCCGGGTGTTGCTTATTGACAGCCTCCACGCCTTCGGGAGATGCCACAAGACACATGAGTTTGATCTGCGTATAGCCATCCTTCTTCAAGCGCGAAATAGCATCACAAGCACTTCCGCCTGTAGCCAACATCGGATCGGTAAGAATCACCAAACGGTCCTTGTTTGCCGGCATCTTATAGTAGTAGAACACAGGCAAACAGGTTTCTTCATCACGATACAAACCGATATGTCCAATACGGGCTGAGGGCATGAGTTTCAACAAGCCTTCTACCATGCCGAGACCTGCACGCAGAATAGGAACAATAACCACTTTCTTGCCTGCAATCTTGGGCGCCTTCATCGGCATCAGAGGAGTTTCGATATCTTCGTAAGTCAAGGGGAAATCACGAGTAATCTCGTATCCCATTAACATGGCTATCTCTTGTAACAAATCGCGAAACTTCATGGTTGAAGTCTCTTTGTCGCGCATAATACTTAGTTTATGCAACACCAACGGATGATCAATAATGTGTAATGCCATACCTTTTAAGTTTTTTAATTATGCTTTATTTGCGTTATTCATGGTTCTACCCGCAAAAATAGCAATATTTTTGTTTCCAAAGTTTACTTCAAAGGCTGAATTTGCATTTTTTCATGCAACATGTCTTCTTTTTCATATAAATATCACTACATTTGCGGTAACCAAGTTTTTATACTCATGAAGAACAATAAAGACCTAGGCCCTATCCAGAAGACTGTCGTAGGCGCCCAATTCCTTTTCGTTGCCTTCGGGGCGACCGTACTAGTACCCTTGTTGGTGGGTTTGGACCCATCTGTCGCCCTATTCACAGCAGGTGTGGGTACACTCATCTTCCACTTGGTAACGAAGGGTAAAGTTCCCATCTTCCTGGGAAGCAGCTTTGCATTCATTGCTCCTATCGTCAAGGCCACAGAGCTGTATGGTTTGCCAGGAACCCTATCGGGTCTTGTAGCCGTGGGAGCGGTATATGGCATCATGAGTGCATTGGTGCGCCTACGTGGCGTAGGATTCATTTCACGCCTATTTCCTCCCGTTGTCGTGGGTCCGGTCATCATGCTCATTGGATTGTCGTTAGCAGGTACTGGCGTAGATATGGCCAAAAGCAACTGGCCCCTTGCCATAGTGGCTCTATTGACAACAATCGCGGTATCGATGTTCGGCAAAGGCTTGCTACGCCTCATCCCCATCTTTGCCGGTATCGTAGTCGGATACATTGCAGCTGCCATATTCGGATTGGTAGACTTCCAACCTGTAATAGAGGCGCCTTGGCTTGCTTGGCCTGCATTTGTACGCCCGGAATTTTCTTGGGAAGCCATCATATTCATGCTACCCGTAGCTATAGCTCCTGTCATTGAGCATATAGGTGATGTATATGCCATCAACGAAGTTGCAGGCAAGGACTTCGTAAAAGATCCAGGTCTACACCGCACAATGTTGGGTGATGGTCTGGCATGCATTGCCTCTACATGTATAGGAGGTCCTCCCGTAACCACCTATTCAGAGGTTACAGGCGCTATATCTCTAACCAAGATTACCGACCCTGCAGTAATTCGCATCGCTGCTGTTTTCGGTATTCTATTCTCGGTATTGGGCAAGATTAGCGCATTGCTCAAGACAATCCCCAGCGCGGTATTGGGCGGTATCATGTTGCTCCTATTTGGAACGATTGCTTCGGTAGGTGTCAATAGCTTAATAAAGAACAAGGTCGACCTCGGCAACACACGCAACCTGGTAATAGCATCACTCATTCTCACACTCGGCATCGGTGGCGCAGAGATGACCTTCGGAAGCATTACCATCGGAGGTATCGGCTTGTCGGCTTTAGTGGGAGTAACACTCAACCTCATACTCCCTCGAAGCAAAGCAAAGACAAATGAATCTACCCAAGCTTAACGATTAACCACACAACAATAAAATAGCCTCATCGCGCGATGAGGCTATTTTGTTATCACTATTAAAAATTGCTATTCTGCAAATATCAGATGCTCTTCTCAACATCCCAAACAAAGGCACGGAGGCCAAGACGCTCGGTTTCCTTGTCGAGGCGATGCAACTCTGCCAACAAAGGATCTACCTGCTCATCACGTACCACAGTCAGGATAGCTGAGCACATAGAGGGCCAGGCATGGCTTCCATAGTGGGGGTCGCCAGTCTTACTTCCACGTCCTTGAATCTGCGGGAACATAGAGAAACCGCGACAGTTGAAGTGGTCGAGCGTAAAGAGTATCTTTTCTTGGTAAGCCTGATCGTAGGCGATAAATATTGATTTCATCTGTTGAATTATGATTTTCGATTTATGATTTATGATTTTCAGCTACGACACATATCATTGAATGTGTTTTTACAATAAATCATAAATCATAAATCATAAATGGAAACTAATTTAATTTTCTCTTTTTGCTCTTAATCATCGAATCCTTATTGGCTTCCCAATAAGCATCGAGAATAAGCTGCTTGCTATGCTTACGGCGAGCACGCTTGAAACCTACTCCACAGAAAATACAATAGAGCACAGGCACAAGCACAAGTGTAAGCAAGGTTGATATGGTAAGACCACCGATTACCGACACACCCAAAGGACGCCACATCTCAGAACCTTCGCCCTTGTCGAGTGCCATGGGCACCATACCGAGGATAGTTGTAAGTGTAGTCATCAATACAGGACGCAAACGGCTCTTGGCAGCGGTAACAGAAGCCTGAATAGCACCCATACCACGCTCACGGCAAAGTTTAGTATAGTCGATAAGTACGATACCGTTCTTCACCACAATACCGAACAGCATGATACATCCCATCATACTCATCACATTGAGGCTGGTACCGGTGATAGCCAAAGCAAGGAATACACCTGCGATAGAGAGAGGTACGGCAGTGATAATGATGAAGGGGTCAGTAAATGACTCAAACTGTGATGCCAATACGATGAACACGAGCAGGATGATAAGTATACCCAACAAGCCGAGGTCGGCAAACGACTCCTTCTGTTCCTCAAAGTCACCCGCAAGATTGATGGTGATACCCAAGGGGATTTCCATACCCTTAATAATCTCGTTACCAGCTTCGACAACCTCACTCAAGGTAGCATCGGCACTTACAATAGCCTTGACTGTATTGACACGCTCGCGGTCCTTACGCTCAATTGAGGGGGGAGAGAAACGCTCAACTACGGTACCTACGTCCTTGATACGTACTGAACCACCAGTAGAGGTGTAGATAAGAATATTCTCGATATCCTCGATGCTAGTACGGAACTCGGGGGCATAGCGCACTTTAATGTAGTGCTCATCACCATCTTCGCGATAGTACGAAGCGGTAGAACCATTGATGCGATTACGCAAGTAGGTAGCAGCAGTAGAAAGGTTAAGACCATGACGAGCGAGCTTCTCACGGTCGAAATCGACCTGGATCTCGGGCTGATAGTCTGAGCGGCTGATGCGCACCTCACTGACACCCTTAACCTTTGAAAGTTTGCTGCGCAGCTCCTTTGCAATCTTATCGGTTGCATCGAAGTCGTAGCCATACACCTCAAAGTCGACCGACGACTGTCCACCCATACCTGAGTTACCACCGGCACTTACAGTGAAGCGTTCAATCTCAGGATAGCGATTGAGGTCCTCACGGATAAGCTCTGAAATCTCGAACAGGGTACGCTCACGGTCGCTGGGCTCCACGAGAGTGATATTGAACGAACCGATGTGGCTGCCATTATCCTGCATTGAAGCAAAGGTATTATCCTCGCTTGCCTGACCTACGGTATAGTTTACCACGCGGGCTTCGTCCTTAAAGTCTTGCATCCACTTCACCGCCAACTCATCGGTAATGGCATGAGTGCGCTCGGTGCGTGTGCCTACAGGCATATAGAGTTTCACTGTAAGACGGCTATCGTCCGATGCGGGAAAGAACTCTGTTCCTACAAACTTCACAGTAAAGAAACAAGCAATACAGAGCACCAAGCAACTCAGCACGACAGTCTTACGACGACGTACTACCTTGTTAATCATACGTCCATACCATGCATCGAGCTTATCGAGCATACGTTCAATGGGTACATAGAAGATATTGTAGAATGAGCTATGCTTCTTCTTCAGTTTCAACAACTGTGAGCAGAGCATCGGAGTCAATGTCAAGGCCGAAACGGTAGATACGGTAAGGATCACACACATCATCCAACCCAACTGCTTGAACATGACACCCATCATGCCGCCAGCCAATGTCATGGGGAAGAACACAGCAATCATCGTAAGCGTAGAGGCCACTACAGAGATGGCCACCTCGTTGGTGGCATGGATAGCTGCCTGCTTAGGATCGGCACCACGTTCAATGTGGGTGGTTACGTTTTCAAGTACTACGATGGCATCGTCGACCACCATACCGATAGCGATAGAAAGACACGCCAACGAAATCATGTTGAACGATCCATCGGTGATGGCCAGGTAGATGAACGAAGCAACCAATGAGATAGGAATTGTAATCGCAATTACAAAGGTAGCACGCCAACGTCCGAGGAAGAGGAATACCACGATGACCACGAACAAGAGAGCATAGAGCACTGTTTCGGCCAAACCGCTGATAGAGTTCTCGATGTTCTCTGAGGTGTTGGCAACAAGACCGATCTTTACGTCAGAGGGCAAGTTCTCCTGCAACTGGGGCAACATCTCAAGAATCTTGTTGGAGATCTCCACAGAGTTGGCACCAGACTGTTTCTGCACAACGATGGTAGCACCGCGCACACCGTTGGTATAGGCCATCTGTCCGCGTTCCTGGATGGTGTCAACCACCTCAGCCACATCGCGCAGATAGATATCGCTGCCACCCACAGAAGCCACTATAATGTTTTCCATCTCCATCGGGTCATTGAACTCTCCCTCTACACGGAGGGGGAAGCTCTCATTTCCGATATCAAAGGTTCCACCGGGGTAGTTCATGTTCTCGGCAGAGATTTTCTGGCTAATGGCCTCGACGCTGAGGTTGTAGGCCTCAAGCTTCACGGGGTCGCAATATACATACACCTCGCGCTCGGCAGCACCGGCAATAGAAACCGAACCTACACCGGGGATACGTGCCAAGGGGTTGGCCACGTTGTCGTCGAGAATCTTGTAAAGTCCGTTGGTCGACTGTTCTGCCTGTGCCGAAAGAATCATGATAGGCATCATGTCGGAGTCGAACTTGAAGATGATTGGCGTACTTACCGCATCGGGCAGAGCCGAAGATATCATGTCGAGCTTGTCGCGCACATCATTGGTCAGATCATCGATATCGTGTCCGAATTCAAACTCAAGAGTAATCAGCGAGAGGTTCTCCGATGACTTTGAAGTGATATGCTTCAGGTTGGCCACCGAGTTGAGCGTACTCTCCAGGGGACGTGTCACATTGTTTTCAATATCCGATGCACTGGCACCCGAATAGGAGGTCATCACCATGATGACATTTCCTTCAATCTTCGGATACAGGTCTACCGGCAGTTTTGTTGCCGAGAACACACCAAACACCACAATAGCGGCGAAGATGAGACCGGTCATAATCGGTCGCTTGACCGAGCCTTCGTATAAACTCATAATCTAATTTACTATTTACAAATTTACTATTTACAATTTATCTACTATTTAGCGATTTTACCATTTACAAGAATTTACTCAATTGTCAAATAATCCAATTATCAAATAAATAGTAAATCGTAAATTGTCAAATTGTAAATTGCATTTACTTTTCTACTTTCACCTCTGCGCCATCAATCAAACGACCCTGGCCGGCAATAACGATAGTAGCACCATCGGAAAGGCCACCGAGCAACTCATAGGCATCGCCAAGACGCTGACCCAACTCAACCTTCACGTAGTTTACCTTACCATCTTTATATACGTATACGAAGCGCTCACCAGAACCGGGCTGCTTTACGATAGCCATATCGGGCACTACTACGTGGTTCTCAGTACCGAAGTTGATCTGTGCACGGGCAAACATACCGGGGCGCACCTTCTCATCCTTGTTCGCAAGGCTGAGTTCAACGGGGAAGGTATGGGTAGCGGCATTGATGGTGGGGTACTTGAGCGATACGGTAGCGGTGAAGGTTTCACCAGGCAGTGCATCCAAAGTGATGGTAGCCTTGTCACCCTTCTTCACCTTTGAATAGTAGTTCTCTGACACGTTTACAAGCAACTTCACAGGACGAATCTGTTCCACGGTGAGGATTGCTGCACCTGCATAGAGGTCACCATTATCGTAGTTGCGAGCAGTAACGATACCATCGATGGGGCTCATCAATTGGGTATTCTCCATAATGTTGTTATACTGTGTCTCTGCTACTTCGAGCGACATCTTAGCATTGTCAAACTCAGCCTTTGACACACCACCAACAGCATAAAGTTCTTTGATACGTGCGAAGTCTACCTTCTGATTCTCAATCTGCAAGGTAAGCTGTTTGAGGTTGGCAGCATCCATCTGTACCAACTTTTGGCCTTTGCGTACATGGTCACCTACCTCTACATAGATTTTGCTGATACGGCCAGGGCTCTGAGGGGCGATATTGTTCTTCACTTCGGCCTCTACAGTACCTACATAGTCGCGCACTTGATCTACGGGGCGCACATACACCTGAGCCACTTTCACGGCGGGTTTCACCTCTTCCACTGTTGCAGCAGTTTCGGTTGTTTGTGGTTTGCTTCCACATGCAGCCAACATGAGTGTCATAGCCAAGGCTGCAAACGAGAATGCTTTTGTTTTCATTGTTCTATATGTTTTTTATTTTCAATTTTTCAACTTTCAATTATTTCACGTAGTCCTTGCCTTGCAGCTTATCCAAATCGGCTTTAGCTGTAAGGTAATCGTAGATTGACTGTGTATAGGTAAGACGTGCCTGTGTAAGTGCTACCTCTGCGCTATTGAGCTCGAGCACGGTACCACGACCCACCTCGTAGAGTTTCTCTGCGATGTCGCGACCCTTCTGAGCCTGTACGATAGCCTCCTTGTTACTTGACACCTGCTCAGCGCTTGCAGCCATGCTGTTGAGATAGCTCTGCTGCTGCATTGCGAGTTGGCGTGCTGTATAGTTGCGATTTACCATCAACTGATTAATCTGCAGGTTGGTTTTCTTAACAGCCGAGAAGTTGCTATACTTAAACAAGGGAATGCTCACGCTCAATGAGACATTGCTGTAGGGGTTCCACTCATAGCTCTTGAACTCAAAGTTGTCAGCCATACAGGTATACATATAGTTGAATTGCAATGCCACCATGGGAGCAAAGCTCTGCTTATTGAGCGAGAGGCTCTGCTGCAACATCTTTGTATTCATGTCCATCTGCAACAATGAAGTGTTATTCTTAAGTGAAGTGCTGTCAGCAGTGAGCACACCTGCGAATACCTCTTCCTCATAGTCGCCCAAGTTGCCATCAAGTGTAAAGTCAGTCTCAGGCTCAATATTCATCAACACTACCAGCTGCAAACGAGAGAGTTCTACGGCATTGCGTGCTGAGATTACTGAAGGTTGCAGATTACGCATCTGCACTTCGGCACTAATCTTGTCATACTCGCTCACGCGGCCCTGCTCAAACTTTGCCTTCACAATGTTGAAGTTGGCCTCAGCTTGTGCATAGCTCTTCTCGAGCACAGCATAGCTGTCTTGTGCAAGCAGCATCTGGAAGAATGCCTTGGTCACCTGATTCACGAGATCTTGCTTCGAAGCGCGTGCCTGCTCTACCGCCAATGCCACGTCGGTCTTGGTGAGTTTCATGCTCTTGTAGAGCGCAGGAGCAAATACAGGAAGGCTCACAGTGAGTCCGCCCTGATACTGGTTGGGGATACCTACCTGGAACTTCATACCGTTCATCACCATTGTCTGCTTCTTGATGGTACGAGTATACGCACCTGAGAGCGATGCCTCGGGCAACAGTCCCAACACAGTCTCCTTATCGGAGATTTTCTTCAACTCCACTGTCTGCTCGGCCACTTCGATGGTCGGGTTGTCGCTCAAGGCAATCTCTATTGCCTGATCGAGCGTCAGCCTCAGTGTCTCTTGTGCCATGGCGCCCATTGCACAGAGTGCGAGTGCAGCCATCATCATCGGTCGTTTACCGATAGTCCACATCTTTTTCATTGTTTTCATCATTATATATTATTATTTCAGATTCTTTATTATCTCCAGTCCCTTTTCTGTTGCCAAGCCACGAAGCAGCACCAGCACCACAGAATTGTAGATTACCTCTGCCGGATAGTTGCGCACCGAAGGATTGGTGAGCAGTTTATCTATCTGGAAGCCATTTTGCTGAAGGAACACGTCATAATTGATATCATCGCGCAGTAGTCCCTGCTTCACGCCCATATGCAGCCACTCCTTAATATAATGGGCATGCTCGGCATGCATGCGCTCAAAATAGGCCTCCACCTCGGCATAACGTATCAGCTCTGTGAAGAACAACGGATTCACCTCTCTGGAATGTTCGATGATGCGCTTATAAAGCCAGAAAATTTGTTCGAGCACATTGGAAGAGTTTGTCAAGGTTTCCTTTAGTCCCTGGCAAAGAGCTGCCGATGTCAGTTTCACCACCTCGAGCAATATCGCCTCTTTATCGGCAAAGACCGCATAGAGTGTTTTTTTCGATATACCCAATTCGCTGGCAACATCGTCCATGCGCACTTGCTTAATGCCGTGTTCCTGGAACAATGTAGTCGCTGCGCAGATGATACGCTCGCGCAGTTCGGGTTTAACATTTGTCTTCTCTATGTTCATATAGTCCTCTGGAACTTCAAAATTGCACGCAAAGTTATCGGAAACTTTTAACATAGCAAAAAGTTTCCATGCAATTCATACAACATATAACATTGTTTAGCTTAAAAAGGTCAAATATTCACATTTGATAACATTTCATCGCATCCAACTGCACACCACGCTTTACAATCGACGCTTCTAAACCGATCCTTGTGTAGCCTACAGAAATATTTTTTGAGCCTTCAAAAAATGTTTATCAAGCCTTAGAAAAAATCTTTTCGCACCATAAAAAAATCTTCCTCTCAGTTGCAAAAACAGTTTACAAGAGCCATGCACATCGGCCCGGTAATCTGTTTTTATTAAGTTAAAGTATCTTTATCTTCGCAATACCGAAATTTTACACTAATTTTGTAGCTATAATTATAAAATAGAAAAGACGATGAAACTGAATCTCAAAAATCCGGTGGTATTCTTCGACCTTGAGACTACCGGAGTGAATATCGCTACCGACCGTATCGTTGAAATATCGTACCTCAAGATATTCCCTAATGGCAACGAGTTGTCGCGCACCATGCGCATCAACCCCGAAATGCCCATCCCTGCACAGGCCTCTGAAGTGCACGGCATCTACGATGAGGATGTCAAGGACTGCCCTACCTTCAAGCAGGTAGCCAAGGAGATTGCGGCCGACTTCGAAGGTGCCGATATCGCGGGCTTCAACTCAAATCGTTTCGACGTACCCTTGTTGGCCGAGGAGTTTCTCCGCGCTGGTGTGGACCTCGACATGACCCGCCGCAAGTTTATCGACGTGCAGGTCATCTTCCACAAGATGGAGCAGCGTACACTGGTAGCTGCCATGAAGTTCTACTGTGGTAAGGAGCTCGAAGGGGCTCATAGCGCCGATGCCGACACCCGCGCCACCTACGAGGTGCTGCAAGCACAGCTCGACCGCTACCCCGACTTGCAGAACGACATTGCTTGGCTTGCCGATTTCTCATCGCACACCAGCAACGTGGACTTTGCCGGACGCATCGTCTACAACGAGCAGGGCGTAGAGGTATTCAATTTCGGTAAATACAAGGGCATGCCCGTACAAGAGGTGTTCCGCCGCGACCCCGGCTACTACAGCTGGATGATGCAGGGCGACTTTACCCTCAATACCAAGCAAGTGTTGACACGCATTAAGTTAGGAATGAGATAATTTTGTTGTTGAACGGTGAACGATGAGCGTTGAATGATAAACGACGAAAAAAGTACTATCATTCATCATTCAACATTAAGCATTCAACATTACCACATCATGAGTTTACAAAATAAGAAAATCGTATTAGGCATCACCGGAAGCATTGCCGCCTACAAGGCTGCAGTGCTCATCCGCCTACTGATAAAGAAGGGTGCCGAGGTGCAGGTGGTGATCACACCTGCCGGCAAGGAGTTTATCACTCCCATCACCCTATCGGCACTCACGAGCAAACCTGTCATCAGTGAGTTCTTTGCACAGCGCGATGGCTCATGGCATAGCCACGTAGCCTTGGGCCAATGGGCCGATGCCATGCTCGTAGCTCCCGCTACAGCCTCATCGATAGGCAAGATGGCTCACGGCATTGCCGACAATATGCTCATCACCACCTATCTCTCGATGAAGGCACCAGTGTTTGTGGCTCCAGCTATGGACCTCGACATGTTTGCCCACCCATCGACCACCGAGAATCTCAACACCTTGCGCCGCTATGGCAACCATATCATTGAGCCGGCCGAAGGCGAACTCGCCAGTCATCTCGTAGGCAAGGGACGCATGGAAGAGCCCGAAAACATCGTGGCTTACCTGGAGCGCTACTTTGCCCAAACTGAGGAGTTGGCCGGCAAGAAGATTGTCATCACGGCAGGCCCCACGTATGAGAAGATTGACCCCGTGCGCTTTATCGGCAACTACTCGTCAGGCAAGATGGGCTTTGCCCTCGCTGAGGAGTGCGCCGCTCGTGGAGCAGAGGTGACACTCGTTGCAGGCCCCGTACAGATGAAGACCCTGCACCCAGGCATACGCCGCATCGATGTGGAGTCGTGTGCCGAGATGTATGCCGCCACTACCGAAGCCTTCAAGGATGCCCACTCGGCTATCCTCTGCGCTGCCGTGGCCGACTTCACCCCCGAAAGCCCTGCCGACGCCAAGATCAAGCGCGAGGCCGATGACCTCGTATTGCGCCTTAAGCCCACACACGACATCGCCGCAGCATTGGGTCGTATGAAGCAGCCTCATCAGCACCTCGTGGGCTTTGCCCTCGAAACCAATGATGAGATGGCCAATGCACAGAGCAAGCTACAACGTAAGAATCTCGATTTCATCGTGCTCAACTCATTGGGCGATGCAGGCGCAGGCTTCCGTCACGACACCAACAAGATCACCATCATCAACAAAGATTCGGCCACAGAGTACCCTCTGAAGTCAAAGAAGGAGGTTGCTGCCGACATCATCGATGAGTTGGTAAAGATTATGAACAATTAAAAACAATATACTATGCAGATACGCAACATTCTATGCACAGCCCTTGCCATCAGCATGACTGCCATTGCACACGGACAAGTGAAGTTCGAAGACTATTTCGTAAACAAGACCATGCGCTTCGACTACTACCATGCTGGCGATGCCAAGAGCGAGCACTTCTACGTTGACGAAGTGATAGAGGAGCCCTACTGGGCTGGTAACAAGCACTACTTGGTAGACGAGCGTAATGTGGGTAGCCACCAGTTCAAGGTTATCGACAAAGCCTCAGGCAAGGTCATCTATTCACGTGGCTTCAACACCTTGTTCAACGAGTGGCAATGCACCCCCGAAGCAAAGAAAACAGCCAAGGCCATGCCCGAAGGCATCGTGTTCCCCTATCCGAAGAACGATGTCATCGTAGAGTTCTACACCCGCGAGAATGCTACGGGCAAGATGCACAAGAAATTTGCCTATGAGATTGACGTCGACAGCTACTTCATCCGTAAGTCGCGCCCCACGCTAAGCACGATGGATATCCACTACACGGGTAATCCCGCCAAGCGTGTCGACGTAGTCATCATCCCCGAGGGATACACCGAGGCAGAGAAGGACAAGTTTATCGAGGCAGCCAAGGCTTTTGCTGAGGATATCCTTTGCTATGAGCCCTACACAGAGTATCGCGACAAGTTCAACTTCCGTGCCGTATGGGCACCCAGTGAGGAGTCGGGCATCAGCATCCCCGGCGAGAACCTGTGGCGCAGCACCGTGCTCGATGCACACTACTACACCTTCGACTCCGAACGCTATCAGATGTTTGAGGACTACCAGCGCGTGCTCGACATTGCTGCCAACGTGCCCTACGAAATCATCTACGTGCTTACCAACTCGCAGAAGTATGGCGGTGGCGGTATCTACAACTTCTACGGCATGAGTGCAGCCAACATCCCCGGCCCCTCTACCCGCAAGACCTATAGCCACGAGTTTGGGCACCTCTTCGTAGGACTGGCCGACGAGTATGTGGGTGGCACAGAGATGAGCGACCTCTACTTCCCCGGCGTAGAACCGTGGGAGGCCAACATTACCACACTCACCAACCTCGACGCCAAGACTTGGGGACGCCTGTTGCCCGAAAAGTTCAGCGACAAGGATATTGATCATGCCGGCTGGGGACTCAATCCACAGAACCCTGCTTCACCCGACTTCAATCCCAAGAAGCCTTGGGCGCTGGGCATCTACGAGGGTGGCGGTTACCTGCAGCAAGGCGTGTATCGCCCTTGGCCCAACTGCATGATGAACTGGTTCCACCGCATCGACGTATACTGCCCTGTATGCCAAGAGGCCGTGCGTGAGACCATCGACCTATTTACAAAATAAGCCCAACACCTTGGGGATATAAAAAGAGAGGGTGTGTCAAAACGACGCACCCTCTTGTTATATTCACAAAGCCCCTACTTTCACAAGCTGGGGCTTTGATATATCCTAAAGTTTTTGTATCTTTAGGCATTGAATTTAGTCTATGGCAAAGATACACTTTAGAGAT
>JAFZFZ010000057.1 GCA_017557005.1 Bacteroidaceae bacterium
AATTAGATAAAGAATAATTGAAATGAGACACAATAAGAAATTCAACCATTTGGGTCGTACTGCTTCTCACAGAAGCGCTATGTTGTCAAACATGGCTTGCTCTTTGATCAAGCACAAAAGAATCACTACGACTCTCGCAAAGGCCAAGGCACTGAAGAAGTACGTTGAGCCTCTGATCACAAAGACAAAGAACGACACTACTAACTCTCGTCGTGTAGTATTCAGCTACCTTCAGGATAAGTATGTTGTAACTGAGCTCTTCCAAGAAGTTGCAGTAAAGGTAGGCGACCGTCCCGGTGGTTACACTCGCATCATCAAGCTCGGTTCACGTATGAGCGATGCTGCTCCTATGGCATTCATCGAGTTGGTAGACTATAATGAGAACATGGCCAAGACTGCCAAGAAGGCTACACGTACTCGTCGTTCTAAGAAGAGTGCAGCAGCTGCTCCGGCTGTTGAAGCTCCCGCAACTGAGGCTCCCGTAGCTGAGGAAGCACAGGCAGAGTAATTCAATTTATAGCTATATGAGAAGAGACGCAACGTGAGTTGCGTCTCTTTTGTTTTTGTACACTTCGATGTCTTAATCAAGTTTGCGCCCTAAGGATGTGATATGTTTGTTTCGTTTCAGCGTGATTAATGTGATATCGGTGGGTGCACAGAATCGAATGTTTCGACGTGAGGTGCCTAGGCCTCCAGAGATGATGATTGGGATACCTTGGCTGTTGTGTCGCATACCTATACGAAATCTTTTACCATACTTTGATGCTGTAATGGGTGCGTATAATCCGAAAAGTGTGACTTGTCCTCCATGTGTATGTCCCGCTATCGCAAGGTCGACCCCGCGGATGTCGGTATCTTCTACAAAGTCGGGGGTATGAGTGAGGAGTATGGTGAAGTGAGATGAACATTCTTCGTTTATCTCTTGGAACTTATAGTCTGTAGCCCGAGTGGTTTTGATGGGTGCTGTGGGATAACTTCCGGCGTAAGCATTGGCGCCCCAAAGAGAAATAGAGTCGCAATCTCTGTGTATGGTTACTATGCTGTCTTCGAGTAGAATGATACCTTTTTGCTGCATTGTTGAACGTATAACGTCGGTGCATCGCTCATAATCATTATTCCCTAATACAGCAAAGGTGCCATCTTGTGTTCTGATGTTGGTGAGTGCCTCAAAGAGTGGCTCTACGTATTCGCATCCTTCTTGATAGTCGCCGCCAAGCAGTAGTAAGCAAGGATTAAGCATTTGTAGAGCCTTAATAGTGCCTTGCAGTTGACGCTCTTTGAATTTACTCTCGAGGTGAAAGTCTGAGGCAAACGCGATGCGATATCCGTCAAATGCTTCTGGTACATCTGGACTTTCTATATGGTAGTCACGTATGCGATTAACTCCTGCATAACGTGTCGATGTGCACGAAGTAAGGATGAGTGCGATTATCAGATAGTAGGGTAGGCGGTAACGCATGAGGTCGTATTTCTTATTTTGTTATATAATCCTTTGACGATGTTATAACCACAAATGTACGCATAATTTCTTTATTGTATGCATCCTTCCTATATTCTATTTGCAATGTCGTTAGTCTATTCCTCAAACAATGATTGGTGCTGATGTGTAGGATGTAAACAACTATGTGCTTCTCGTTGTTCTATAGCCCAGAATTAAAACCTTTTGACTATGGCAAATATAGGTAAAGCAACTAAGTTGAGTGTGGCTACACTCGCAATCATGAACGTAACGGCTGTAGTGTCGCTGCGAGGACTTCCTGCCGAGGCTGAATATGGCTTGAGCTCGGCGTTTTATTATCTCTTTGCAGCCATTGTGTTTCTTATCCCTACAGCACTTGTTGCAGCAGAGTTGGCGGCGATGTTCTCTGATAAACAGGGTGGCGTGTTCCGCTGGGTGGGCGAGGCTTTCGGTAAACGCATGGGTTTCCTTGCCATCTGGCTGCAATGGGTCGAGAGTACTATTTGGTATCCTACTGTACTGACTTTTGGCGCAGTATCGCTCGCCTTTATTGGTATGAATGACACGCACGATATGGCTTTAGCGTCCAACCGCCTCTATACCCTCATCGTCGTGTTGGCTATTTACTGGCTCGCTACTTTTATTTCTCTTAAAGGCATGTCGTGGGTGGGTAAGGTTTCAAAGATTGGCGGTCTCGTAGGCACTATCATTCCCGCAGGCTTGTTGGTCGTATTGGCAATCATCTATCTTGCCAGTGGCGGACATTCGCAACTCGACTTCCATGGTAGTTTCTTCCCCGATCTTACCAACTTCAATAACCTCGTGTTGGCATCAAGTATTTTTCTTTTTTATGCTGGTATGGAGATGGGTGGTATCCATGTGAAGGATGTGGAGAACCCTTCGGTCAACTATCCCAAAGCAGTTTTTATAGGCTCGTTTGTAACGGTGCTTATCTTCATTCTCGGCACCTATTCATTGGGAATCATCATTCCGAGAAGTGAGATTAACCTCACGCAGAGTCTGCTTGTAGGCTTTGATCGCTACTTCGCCTTTATCAAGGCCTCTTGGCTGTCGCCTGTGATTGCCATTGCTCTGGCATTTGGCGTGTTGGCAGGAGTGCTGACATGGGTATCTGGTCCCTCTAAAGGTATCTTTGCAGTAGGTCGTGCTGGTTATCTACCCCCATTCTTTCAAAAGACTAACGAGAACGGTGTTCAGCGTAATATCCTTCTCATTCAAGGTGCCCTTGTAACCTTGCTCGGCTTGCTCTTTGTTGTGATGCCTTCGGTTCAGAGCTTCTATCAGATTCTTTCGCAGCTTACGGTGCTGCTCTACCTGATCATGTACTTGCTGATGTTTGCCGCTGCCATCTATTTGCGCTATAGCATGAAGAAGGCAAACCGTCCCTTCCGTATCGGAAACAAAGGCAATGGGTTGATGTGGATTGTTGGCGGTTTGGGCTTCCTCGGTTCGCTGCTGGCCTTCATCCTCAGCTTTATCCCTCCCAGTCAGATTGCCGTAGGTAGCAAGGCGATGTGGTATGCCGTATTGGTCATTGGATGTGTTGTAGTGGTGGTCATCCCGCTTGTTATCTATGCGCTACGCAAGCCTTCATGGAAGGATGCTTCTACCAATTTCGAGCCCTTCCACTGGGAAGAGAAGGCCTCTTAGGTGAAACGATAAAAAGAGTCTTACACAAAAATATCTCCTCTTTGCCATGTGGTATGCAGAGAGGAGATATTTCTTATGAAAAGGATTGTGCTACTTTGTTTTCATGCGCCATATGGTGAGTGAGTTGGCTGGAGCAGTATAGTAGCCATCTTTGATGATTGTCTTGGTAGCTACGGGAACTACATTCTCGGGGGCAGTGAAGGTGTTTTCTGCCTTTCCACTATCTGCGGTGAGCAGGGTGGCCTTTGCTGAGTTGATGTCCCCTCCCTTGATGTTCATCAGTACGGGGATATCCGCATCGTCAAAGTTGACAACCTTCACTATCAGTTCACCCGTGTTTTTGTCGATCATAGCATTGGCATAAACCATATCGGGGTATCCTATTTCAGCATCAAGTACAAGTTGTCCATCGATAAAGGCACGTACCTTTGTGTTGCGCACTTCGATACGTATATCATACCAACGACCCGCTTCAATGGTTCCTGCAGCGGTCTTTGTTGTGCTCTTGGATGCTGCCATCGTGGTCTCGATGCCATGTTGTGTATTTCCCCAACCTCCGAGATTCAGCCATTTGAAGTTGTCTTCGTCGTAGTAGTCGAAGATAATAAGGAACCCTTCGTCGCCAGCTTGCTTGCGGGCTTTCAGCGTCAGGTCATACGATGTGGCATTGAAGGCTTTGGGACAGATAGCTACGCACTCTGTGGTCTGCGTGCGTTGGCTTATGATGCCATCATTGACATCCCATTTACCTTTCTTGATGTTTAAGTCAGAGAAGCCGGCATACTCTGAGGTCTCAGAAGTTTCTGAAAGGGTGCAAACCTTTACATCCTTATACTCGACCTCGGTGTTCCATGAACCCAATCCTATGCTAAACTTCGAGGGACGCGGACGGCTTGTCTGCTTCACTTCTGAAGCCACCATTGTAGTGCCTACGTTCTCGGCAAAGAGGCGTTGCACATAGTATGAGGGCGAACCCCAGCTGTGGGCAGCATCGAAGCGAATCATGTCGGGCATCCAGGTCTTGTCGTGAATATTGACGAATACAGGCGCATAGCTGCACATTGTCACTACGTCGCTATTGTTTTCCATACCCATCATGTAAATGGCTTCACCAAGCGCGGCCTTAAGGTTACCCTCTCCGCAGTCCGATGTGACCGCATATTCGCCCACATAAATCTTGGGGCCATTGCGGTCGTAGCTGTCATAATGGTTGTATTTGCTGGCAAACCATGAGGGTGAACGGTAGTAGTGTTCGTCGAGCAGGTCTACAGGATGCTCATTACGCCATGAGGGGTGGTCGGTTCCCCACGACTCAACATTGCCAATAATCTGCATCTCGGGGTAGCGCTCTTTGATAGCATTGTAGAATTGGATGTAACGCTCGGCGTAGTGATCGCTTTGTTCGCGATAGTTGGGCTGATAGTTCTCGTTACCAATTTCGATGTACTTCATGCCGAAGGGCTTGGGATGCCCATTCTTGATGCGCATACGACCATACTTCGTGCTCTTGTCTCCATTAGCATATTCGATAGCATCCAAGGCATTCTGTATGTACTCATCAATGCTGTCGTGATGTACAAATCCGCCATGCCATATACCCACGTTGACAACGTATAGTGGCTCAGCACCAAGATCCTCTGCTAACTGTAGATATTCATGATAACCCATGCCATCGGTCACGGGATAGTGCCAATTGCCATTGTAGTGTCCGGGACGTTCTTCGAGCGGGCCCACTGTGCGTTTCCATTCATAAGCAGTCTCCTTTGATACTCCTTCTACGAAACATCCTCCTGGGAAACGGATAAATTTGGGGTGTAATGCGGCGAGCATCTCAGCCAAGTCCTTGCGGCAGCCGTTGGGACGATTTTTGAAGGTCGGGGGGAATAACGATACCATGTCCAAGTACAATGTACCGGGTTTGTCGGCTGCTATCACGAAGTTAGTGTACTCTACATCTGTATCTGGCGCAAAGGTTGCCGTATACTTCTTCCACTTCTTGCTGATGCGTCCTTTTACTTTGGTCTTGGCATACCAGATACCCCCTTCTCTGCTCTGCAAACCTACATAGATATTTCCCTTGTAGCATTTGTCGGCACGGGCCCAGAAATTGAGTGTATAGGTGTCGCCTTTGACTGAAGATATTCCCCAGTGACCAGTATTTGCAATGGCAGCATGGGCATCGGCTGTGGCCTCAGTAATGGTCCAGCATAGAGCCTTCTTCTGCACTTCGTTGAGTAGGTTTTCGCTTGTTATCTCCATGCGGCTGGCAGCTCCCTTGCTGTTTACAGCATACCACGCAGGTATCATTCCTGGTGCAGGCATGCTTCCAAAGCGCTCACCCTCACCATTGGCGCCGAAGCGACGATTGCGTACGGGGCGGGCCGCATCTTCGAACGAACGGTTTTGGATGAGTTCGGCATAGAGTCCGCCCTCGCCAGCATGATTAATCTCCTCGTAGAACAATCCGTACAGGGTAGGACTGATGCTCACGCCTTCGCGCGCTGCATCTACATTGAGTACGGCGGTCTGAGCCTGGGTATTCAATCCCATAAGGCACAGGATGGCAGTAAATAGATGAATCTTTTTCATATTGGTAGTGTTCCCTTTTGTGTGTCTAGAGCAGTAGACTTCAGTTTGTAACCTTCAGATGCGTCCGCAAAGTTAGTTAATAAAATTTATTGTCACCATATATCAGTCCGGAAATAGTTGTTTATCGAATGTAATGTTTGGCAA
>JAFZFZ010000058.1 GCA_017557005.1 Bacteroidaceae bacterium
CACTGTAGTATTGGAGAAGGAAGCTTCTATGGCTGACATCTGCGCTGCAATGAAGGAGGCTGCTGAGGGCGAGTTGAAGGGTATCCTCGGCTACACAGAGGACGCTGTAGTTTCTACAGACTTCCGTGGCTGCGCTAACACTTCAATCTTCGACGCTAAGGCTGGTATCTCTCTCGATGGCAACTTCGCTAAGGTTGTATCTTGGTACGACAACGAGTGGGGTTACTCAAACAAGGTTTGCGAAATGGCTCGCGTAATCGCTGCGAAGTAATTTGTAAGCATACAGATAAATTTCGTATACAAGTTCTCCGGAGAGTTTCCGGAGAACTTTTTTTGTTTCATCTTTTTGCCATGTCAAACCTTTTATGTAAGTTTGTCCTTATTTTACAAGAAGTATGAAATCATATAACCTAGTCACTATACTCGGACCTACAGCATGCGGAAAAACGACTTTAGCCGTAGCATTGGCCGACAGACTATCGACTGCCGTCATCAGCGCCGACAGCCGACAGGTATACCGCAGCATGGACCTGGGCACCGGTAAAGACTTGGGCGAATATGTATATGAAGGGCGTAACGTACCCTACCACCTAATCGACATTGTTGACGCAGGATACAAATACAACGTATTTGAATATCAACGCGACTTCCTCAACATATTCGAACATCTGCGCAGCGAAGGACAACTACCCGTCATGTGCGGAGGTACAGGCATGTACCTAGAATCAGTACTGAGAGGCTACCGACTCGTAGAGGTGCCCGAAAACAAGCCGCTACGCGAATCCTTGGAGGGCAAGTCGATAGAGGAGCTCACCGCCATATTGCAAGGCTACAAGCAGCTACACAACACTACCGATGTAGATACATGCAAACGTGCCATTCGCGCCATTGAGATAGAGGAATATTACCGCACAAGCGAAGCCAACGTGCGCGACTTTCCTCAGATAAGCAGTCTCACCATCGGACTCGACGTATCACGCGAACTGCGCCGCGAGCGCATCACCCGCCGCCTGCACGAGCGCTTGCAACAGGGCATGGTCGACGAAGTGCGTGGCATACTCGCATCGGGCGTTGCACCCGAGGATCTGATTTATTACGGACTGGAATATAAATACCTCACCATGTATATCATCGGTGAACTCACATACGACGAAATGGTAAGCCAATTGGAGATTGCCATACACCAGTTTGCCAAACGTCAAATGACCTACTTCCGCGGCATGGAACGCCGCGGGGTTCCCATCCATTGGATCGATGCCTCCCTATCTACCGAAGAGAAAGTTGAAAGCATCGTCCGCATGTTGAACGCTGAAGATTAAAAGACATGAGCAATATACAAGAAACAAAAATCTCCAATCGTTGGGGAATAGTATACGTACCGATGGCCGGTGCACGCAAGAAGCACCGCCGCTGGCATCAGATCAAGGAATATCTTGAGATGAAAAAAGTACAATACGACTACATACAATCAGAGGACTACGGCGCCGTAGAACGACTAACACGCATGTATGTAGAAAACGGCTATAAAACCATCGTAATCGTTGGAGGCGACATGGCCATCAACGATGCACTCAATGGTATCATGACCTCATCTGTAGAGAGCCTGAACGACATATCCTTCGGCATCATAGCCAACGGTATCGGCAATGACTTTGCCGACTTTTGGGGATTGGGCGTGGACGATTACAAGAAGGCCATCGACTGCATCATCAAAGGCACATGCCGCAAAATCGACGTAGGATACTGCGTATTCAGAGATGGCGAAGAAACCAAGAAACGTTACTTCCTGATGGCAGTAAACATCGGCTTGGGCGCTGAGGCAATCGAGATATCAGACCAATGCAAGCACTATTGGGGCAAACGCAACCCGACCTATATTCTCAGTCTCTTCCGTCTGTTCTTGCGTCGTAAACTCTTCAAGATGCAACTGAAAGTAAACGAAGAGGTCCTCAACGAACGCCTGATGACAGTATGTGTAGGCAACTCACGCGGATACGGTCTGACCCCCAGCGCTGTCCCCTACAACGGCTGGCTCGATGTATCTGTAGTCTACCGCCCCGAGTTCAGACAGCTCATCCAAGGCCTTTGGATGCTGCTGCGAGGCCACATCCTCAACCACAAGCAGGTGAAGCCCTATCGCACCAAGAAGGTTACCGTATACGAAACCGAGGGTGCTTCAATATGCGTTGACGGAAGAACGCTCGACTATAAATGTCCAATCGAAATTTCGCTCATGCCCGAATACCTCAACTTCATCGTGCCCAACTAAGCAGATTCGCTTAAAAACATAAAAAGAGCCGCCCCGAAGCATGCTTCAGGGCGGCTTTCTATTTCGTTATCGGGGATATTACTTCACGATACCGATGGTCTTCAAAGTCTGGTCCTTGCTGGGCCACTTAGCGATAAGACGCTTAGCCTCGCTCATAGTAACGGGGATAGTAGTTCCGTGACGCGGAGTGAAGATATCGGTGTTATCAGAGTTACATACGAATGTAAAGTTGGTGAGGTCGGTGCTCTTGCAATACTCGTAGTGACCGTTCATGTAGCAGTCGTACATAAGGATCCACTCGTCAGAGTCGATGAGCTTAAATACTGCTGAACCCTCAACAGCCTTGCGACTCTGCTGGAGGTAGCGATACTCGGGAGTCCACTCACCACGCAATGTCTTGGCAGTAGCCTTCATGATACCGTTGCCCTGACCCTCGGTCTTGAAGAACATGTGATACATGCTGTCAGCATATACGATATCGGCATCGATGGTGTTGGCATTGTGGTCGTAGAGCACCTCAGGCATGCTGATCTCTGTGAAGTCCTCATTTGCATAAGAGCAGTAAGTGATGTAGTGCTGACCAATCTCACCGATAGCATAGTAAAGCATATACTTGCCAGCCTCGGGGTCGTAGATAGTCTGGGGAGCCCATACCTGTGTGAGGCTGTCGCGATCGAAACGCTCAGGCCATGTGGTGGGGAAGTCGATAGCTGAGTGAGTCCAGTCAATCAAGTTGTTTGAACGGAGCAATACGAGACCGTCATTTGAAGCCCAACCTTGTGATGAACGCATATCAGTCACTACCATATAGAAGTTGCCGTCTTCGCCGCGGAGGATATGGGGGTCGCGCACAGCCTGCTTGTTAGCAATGGTGTCAGAGCTGATGATGGGGTTACCATCGTTGAGGGGAGTGTAGTTGTAACCATCAGCACTGAGGGCAAAGCAGATCTGCTCCTGCCAAGGTGCGTTACCATTAAAGTAAGCAAACAAGTAGCCTACGTAGGGTTCTTCACCATTGTTCTTTCCGGTGCATCCGCCCATGATGTTTGCGGCTGCCAGCATAGCCACGAGGCTAAGGATTGTCATCAATTTGTTTTTCATAAGTTGTTTATAAAAAGTGAATATGCTTATCAGCCTATGCGACTGATTTTTTTCAGTTCTTCTTCGTTTATAATCTTAATCTTGCGACCATCAATCGCAATCAGTTTCTCAGAGGCGAAGATTGACAACGTACGAATTGCGTTCGAGGTTGTCATATTCGACAGGTTAGCCAGGTCTTCACGTGAGAGGAAGATACTGATGGTGGCACCATCCTCTTCCAGTCCGTAGGTCTCCTTCAAGAAGAGCAACGACTCGGCCAGGCGACCACGAATATGCTTCTGCGTGAGGTTCACAGTGCGCTCATCTGAGATACCAAGGTCGATGGCCAAATGCTTGATAAAGAACATTGCCAACTGGTTGTTATCCTGAACCAAGCTCACGATGAGACTCATCGGAATGGTACAGATGACCGAATTTTCAAAAGCCGCAGCAGCAGTCACAAAACTGCCCCCTGCAAAGTAGGCGCGGTAGCCAAAATATTCTACGGGTTTGATAACACGCATAATCTGGCTGCGACCTCCCACTCCATCGCGGTATATCTTCACCTTACCTTCGAGCAAGCACAGCAAGTGGCTGGGTGTCTCGCCCTCGGAATAGATGACCTGATTTTTCTTATAACGGCGTGCTTCGAGATGTTGTCCCACCAACTCTCGTTGTTCGTCAGTGAGCAATTGCCACATATCATCAATGGCAGCAATCATCTCTTCCTGCTTAATTTCTCTCTTCGCCATGTCAATCTTTTTTAGTCAAGAGCAATGATTCAGACTTGAGGGTTATCCGGCCTCTTAGCGCCTGACCTTACACTTAACTTCCCTTTTTACCTAATTACCTATTATTTTAATTAAAAGTTAAAAATTAAGACTTTGCACGAATGACTTTCGCTGATCGTCTGCCTTAATTTTTAACTTTTATCTTTTAATCTATGATATCAAAACCGCAGTAGGGCACGAGCACCTTGGGGATACGGATGCCTTCGGGGGTCTGATTGTTTTCAAGGATTGCCGCAAGTATACGGGGCAATGCCAATGCTGAGCCGTTGAGTGTATGGCAGAGCTCAGTCTTCTTATCCTCGGCACGACGATAGCGACACTTCAAGCGGTTAGCCTGGTAAGCGTCGAAGTTTGATACCGAAGACACCTCGAGCCAACGCTCCTGAGCAGCTGAGTACACCTCAAAGTCAAAGCAGAGCGCAGCGGTGAAGCTCATATCGCCACCACAAAGGCGCAAGATACGATAGGGAAGCTCCAACTTCTTAACGAGGCTCTCTACGTGCTCGAGCATCTCCTTATGCGACTCCTTAGAGTGCTCGGGAGTATCGATACGTACAATCTCAATCTTTGAGAACTCATGCAAGCGGTTCAATCCGCGCACCTCCTTACCATACGAACCAGCCTCGCGACGGAAGCACTGTGTATATGCAGTATTCTTGATGGGGAGATCCTTCTCTTCGATGATTACATCACGATAGATGTTGGTCACGGGAACCTCTGCTGTGGGGATGAGATAGAGGTCATCGGCTGTGCAGTGATACATCTGACCCTCCTTATCGGGGAGCTGACCTGTACCATAACCTGAAGCCTGGTTAACCACTGTAGGCGGCATGATCTCCTCATAGCCTGCATTGCGGGCCTCATCGAGGAAGAAGTTGATAAGAGCACGCTGCAAGCGAGCACCCTTACCGCGATATACGGGGAAGCCAGCACCGCTGATCTTCACACCCAAGTCAAAGTCGATAAGGTTGTACTTCTTAGCCAACTCCCAGTGAGGAAGAGGGTTGGGACCAAGATCGGGCACTTCATTGCCAGTCTTCTCCACCACGTTGTCCTCAGCGTGAACGCCTTCGGGCACCTCATCGTAAGGGATATTGGGGATGGTATAGAGCAAGTTCTGAGTATCCTCAGCAGCCTGCTTCATCTCCTCTTCAAGTGTTGCATTGGTAGTCTTCAGCGCAGCTACCTCAGCCTTTACAGCCTCGGCCTCCTCGCGCTTACCCTCCTTCATGAGAGCGCCGATGCGTGCAGCCAACTGCTTGGCCTCAGCAAGGTTCTTGTCGAGGGCAGTCTGTGCAGCGCGACGCTTCTTGTCGAGCTCGATTACCTGATTTATAGTCTCTACGGCATTGCCGAAATGTTTCTTCTCAAGGCCTTTGATTACTCGTTCGGTCTGTTCGGTGATGAGTTTAATCGTAAGCATTTTGTATGAATTATTTTATGATTGCGTTATTTCATGCAAAGATAGCAAATTGCTATCAAATAGCCAATAAACACGCAAAAAAAGAGGTCTAATCTAGTGATTAAACCTCTTTCTTATGCTTGAGTAGCAAATATTATGCTTCAGCAGCGGGGATCACAGAAACGTAGCTCTTATCGTTACGTCCTCTCTTGAACTGTACGGTACCGTCAACCAATGCGTAGAGAGTGTGGTCTGAACCCATACCCATGTTCTCACCGGGATGATGAACTGTACCTCTCTGACGTACGATGATGTTACCTGCCTTACAAACCTGACCACCGAAGATCTTTACACCGAGTCGCTTACTTGCTGATTCACGACCGTTCTTAGAACTACCTACACCTTTTTTATGTGCCATGATTCAAAATGTTTTAAGGGTTAAGCAATAACTTCTTTAATAACAATCTCAGAGAACTGCTGACGGTGACCGTTCAACTTGCGGTAACCTTTTCTTCTCTTCTTGTGGAATACGAGAACCTTCTCGCCCTTTACGAGCTCGCTCTTTACCTCAGCTACAACCTTAGCACCCTCTACAGTGGGAGCACCTACGGTGATAGCACCATCTTTCTCTACCAAAAGAACCTTCTCGAATTCAACCGTTGCACCATTCTCAACGTTTTGAATGTGGTGAACAAACAACTTCTTGCCAGCCTCGGCCTTGAACTGCTGTCCGTTAATTTCTACAATTGCGTACATTAAATATAAAACTTTAAAAGTTTTCCGGGAGGTGTGTTGCAACCGAGCAACCGCTTCTTCGAACCCCTTGCGGACTAATCGGGCGCAAAATTACTGCTTTTCTTTGAATTGACAAAATCTTTTAATCTTTTTATTCCCTGCCGAAAGAAAATTCCTATCATCCTCTCCACTATCCACGCAGTACTTCTTTGTCGGTACTGCAATACTGACAGCTAAGTACTGCAGTACCGGTATGTAAGTACTCGAGTACTTTGCCTTAAGTACTGACCCAAACATTGAGATTCGCTGACTATTTAGCCCATTCAAAATACATACGAGCAAGAAATGCTCAGCGAACGATTGCGTACATCTTGCCCTTTGAAGATATTCTTCATACCCCAATCGTAACCAACCGAAAGTTGCCAGTGATCATACAATTCAGCACCGACACGGAAGCCGAGGCCCCAGTCGAAACGTTCTTGCGCTTTGTCAGCAAAGACATTGCTTGATGCGATAGTTTTAGTAGTCACTTCACCCAAAGTCGCAGTCATAGTCTCCTTGCCAAAGAGGCCAATATTAACGTAAGGTCCTGCCGATGCAAACAACTTCAAGTTATCACTACAACGAAACTTATAACCCACATGTACAGGAATATTCAAATAATAGGGAGTCGCTTCCCATTTCATTGAAGTTTCAGTGATATTGTCGTAATACCCTATACCCTTCCAGCCATGCGATGATAACAATGCGCCAAAATCCATAAACCATCCTTTTGTAGTATGGGACAATCCCAACTCGGCTTTAACACCGACATTAAAGCCAGTCTGCCCCATATAATAAGGTCCACTAGGAGCGTTTACATTAACTCCGGCCGTTGCCCCTACTCTCCATTCTTGTGCCATACTTGGGATAGCCATCACTCCAAGCAGAACTACGATAATCAACTTTTTCATCTTCGTGTAATTTTTATAAGTTAAACAAATCGATGTCAAAGTTCTGCTTTTTCTTAATATAAACAATTTGTATTTGCTTAATAAATCTTAATATTAACATTATTTACGCAACCCATCCCATATGGGCATGATTGTTTAACAAACGATTACATAAAGAAATGGAAATTCAGACTTGAGATTCAAGATTATGAATGATTTGTACTGAATTCACGTTATTTAATTATAGTATCGTACTGGCTTATAACTCCCATCAATCAATTCATACTTTATCCTGTATACATCATCTATAAATAGTGAATCGTTGCGTTCCACGAGGTCTATTAAGCGATGGTCCTCCTCGCCACATTCGATAAAATAGATACGATAAGTATTGTCGTGCTCGGGCACCACCTTCATCACTTCGTCAATCTCGTTGGGCCCATCCTGATAGCGATTATTTTCATTTTTCCAACGAAACAGGACCGATGTAATGGCCGGTAGTGGTGCCCATGCTGAGACGGAGGGTGTAAAGATCGCCCATAGGATGCCGCCAATGCTTCTTGCCTTTGGGAAGCCAAAGGAAGCAAATGGTGTATTCTGCATTAGGCGCGAGCTTGCCGGGATTGATGCGCACTCCCTTGTACCATCTATTATAGTCGGGCTCAATCGAATAGGTGTACAAGGTACGTATGCTCAGTCGATTTCCTTGTGCGTCATACACGGCCATTCCTAACTGCCCTTCGATAGGCAGGTAGTGGGGGTTCTGCACATAGATGGTAATCCTTGCCGTAGGAATAGACTTCGTGGTATCTTGCTCCGTTACCTCAATGCGGCCTACTTGTGGCAACATGTTATAGTCCTCAACACGTTCCTCTTCTGTACGCGGACGAATACCTACAATGGCGTGCTGCATGTAGTTGAATCCACGGCGGTAATCGGCTACGACCTCCAAATCGAAATATCCATTAAACTCGCCACCCCAGCCCCAATTGATATGAAGGAGTCCTTGGTCGTCCATACCACTACACACGAAGGCATGCCCAGACGGAGCCCACTGGGGACGAGCACTATAGTAGATAGGACGTCCTTCGGCCAGTTCGGCAGATATAATCCGATGCCATTCGGCATCGGTGAAATAGTCACGAAAGAGGTGGCGCAATTGGGGGGAATAGTCGAAATGGGTGAGTAGTGCTTCGATCACATCTACATCTATTGCCGTACCTACGGCTGACGTGTACTTCATATCAATGGCATGTCCCACATCGCGCATCAGGCGGGCTACCCCCTCGGCAGCAATCTTAGCCTTGAACGATGTGGAGTAGCTATTGCGCATCTTCTCCCAGTCATAAGCCTCGCCCAACCTTATCTCCGAGATGACGGTGTCGGCACTGATGACACAGGCACGGCACGCTCCCCTACCTTGCCTCGGCCACGCATGGTGATGCATAATCTGCGCCAATGCGGTGGCAGTACATCCTGTAGGCACCCTCTTTCCGTTCAGTTCTGGACAGAAGATGTTGTAAGGGCTGTTCTGCGCCCATTGCGTCTGTATCAGCGGCTCCACAGGAGTGGCCTTACGCAGCTCCTTCACCTCGGCCCGCCCCACGCGAAGCGAATCTACATAACGTGCGTAAGCCGTTAGATAATCCTTAAAGCTTTGGGGTGGATTGGTCTTGAACTCTGAATCGAGCGAATAGCCTACAATGGGGCGATGCGTGCGGTCTTCACCAGAAACGATGACAAAACCTTTCTTGTTCTCAGGGGCGAAGACATAGTATTCAGGTGGCGTAAGGTGTTCGGCATCGGCATACAAGGGAGAATAAATCAAATTGAGTGCTTCGAGCGACTTTACTTTCTTTATCTTGTTACCCAATTTCTTTGCGTAGTAAAATCTTGTAGCTAACACACATGCCTCACGTTCATTCAGAGGGCGTGCCGTCACAGTCGCTACCATGACGAACGAAAGTATTATGGATATTACTCTTTTCATAAATTTGTCAACAGTTTCTACATGGCACTACAAGTTTTCTATTCGCGGTCAGAAACGCTTCTATTCGCGAGTGTAATAATTTCCATTCGCAGTCAGAATATTCTCTGTTCGCGAATAGAATTATTTTTTGCTTTGTAGAATAAACCTTTACTGCCCAACCTCTTGTTCTATTATCGTTTCTTCCTCTGCAAAGTTCACATTAAAGTAGCTCTCCAATTCCTGCTCTGCCGTGTGGGCTGCATTATCAATATCACGAATGATAACACCATTTTCAAGCAAAGCGATGCGGGGACATACGTCGGTGGTGTGGTTCAAGTTGTGGCTCGACACGAGGATAGTGGCACCCGTCTCCTTATTATACTCAGCCAGCAGGTGCTTGATGACCGACTGCGATGAGGGATCGAGGAAGTTGAACGGTTCGTCCAGAATGAGCAGCGAGGGACGATGCAGCATGGCGCCGATGATACCAATCTTCTGTTTGTTTCCACGCGAAAAGTCGCGGATGAGTTTCTTCTGCTCCAGCACCTCACCGCTCATGAAACGAGCAAAAGGAGCAAGACGCGCATCGACCTCCTCCTTCTTCAGCCCATAGGCACGGCCGAGGAAGTAGAAGTACTCCTCCGGAGTGAGATAGTCGATGAGAAAGCTATCGTCGATGAAGGCACCTGTAAACTGTTTCCACTCTTCACTCTTGGATACGTCAATATGATCAATAAGGACGTTACCCTCATCAGCTTGAAGAAGATCGAGGATAAGGCGGAAGAGAGTGGTTTTACCCGCACCGTTGTTGCCTACAAGTCCCAGCATGGTGCCCTGAGGTATGGTGTAATCGGCTATATTAACGGCCACTTTGGTGCCGAAACGTTTGGTAAGGTTGCTAATGGTGAGCATATTTCTAAAATTGAAAATCCTATTTTATTTACAATTTGACAATTTACAATTTACTATTGATTTACAATTTGATTATTTGACAATTTGGGCTCCGCGATATAAGCAATAAATCATAAATCACAAATCATAAATCTATTAATTATTCACTACCGAAGCACGGAAGCCTTCCATATTTTCATAGCGGCGACGCATGAATCGCTTATAGATATTGCGCAACCACAAAGGATGAGTCAGTGTAAATCCGAGACCAATAACAAGGATGACAAGCATGGCTGTGGTCTCACTGAAGAGTGCAATGAGCGGACGGATTACGATGACGGGACCAAAGAATCCGGCCATGATAATCATCGACTGAAAGAAGGTGCCACCGCTGTTATTGCCCGTCACCTTAGTGTTGAGGTTTATGGTGAGCTTGTTGTATACGGCCAGCTGCATCAGTATCCAGAATGTAAAACCACTAGCAAGAAAGAAACAGGCCAGAGCGCTCAATAGAGCCAATTTGCCTTTGACTATGGGAATGATCATAATAACAAGGGGTAATAGCAGCAGTGTGCACTGCACATAGTATTTGGCACGCAAGAGATTGAGGATAGACTCCTTACGACTCATGAGCCCATCAAGATAGTTGCCCTCGAAACTCATCGTCTGGCTCAGCACCATCACGCCCAGCACGGCAAAGTTGTATACAGTAATGAAGTAGCGCATAAAGTCTCCGTCATAGATATCGGTAAAAGCAAGCACCACGCTGAATATGAGCATAATAGAGAGACCCATGAAGAACTGCGTGCGGGGCACCTTATTGCGTGTGAGCAATTTGATCTCGAGGCGCATATATTCACCCACTTCACCAAAGCGGTCAAGGAATTTATATTCGGTCACCTTCTTCAGCTTCTTCACTACCTCGGTCTTCGCCAACTCCTTGTATACAACGCGCTTCTGCACTGCATGACATAGTTCAAACATGCCCCAAATGGCAACTATGACACCCAAGAACGCGGGCCACTCCCACTGGAAGAAACCCTCACCGAGCTCCATACAGAAGTTGCCGATATAATTTGTTTCAGGCACCAATAAGCCTACCAGCAATAAAGCATACACGGCAATGGGCAAGAAGACATAGAATATACTCTGGTTCATCAGCGTACGGCACATCACATACCAGTAGTTATTGAGCAGCATCAGCAGCCAATAGCCCACAAGAAAGCCCAGTACACCCATCAACCCGAAGTAGCGAAACAGAGTACCAAAGCCAAAGGGGACAAGCATAAACATCCACACCAAGTTGTATCCATTCATACCCGTGAGCACGAGGTAGCTACGTAGCACACGGTCTCTACCCACAGGTAGCAACACAAGGGGTTTGATTTCCTGTACGGGCAACTTAGTCAAGGATAGGCGCATTAGGAAGTCGGCCATCAGCAGATAAACCATCCCCTTATTAAATATATGGTAGGGCTCCATACTGGGAAATATCTCCCGAAACAGACCTATAAACAACACGCCAAACACTATGAGATACACTGCACCCAATGCAAGGCTGAAGCCAATAAGATACTTGGCGAATTTATTTTGCTCATACATCGGATGGCGCTTTCCTGCAAGTTTACGTAGGCGGCGCAATTCGCTGATAAGATGAAAAGTTGATGTCATCGTCTAAAACACGCTTTTAGTTTCTTTGATGTGACAAAGATAGCACAATTTATCAAACCACATAACAATTACGCAACGAAACATCCTAAAAAACAAAGCAGCCGCATCAACCGATGCGACTGCTTGTAAAAGTGCCCCTCCCCGAGGACGGCCAACCTCATATTCACACACAAGGCGAGCCTACGATTATCATGAAACGGGGAATTCACACTGAGGTTTAGGGAAGGACACAAGTCTTACAACCTGATTACCTTAAAGTTTTCATCACTGATGATCAAAACTGACGAGGAGGCATGCCCTGTCCACCTTGAGGACCACGGGGACCACCCTGCGGGCCGCCTTGTCTGCGGCGTTCAGCCTCCTTCTTCTGCATCTCTTCGTACTTTGCATACTGCTCGGGAGTGAGAATCTTCTTCAACTCAGCCTGCATAGCCTCTTGCTTCTTCTGCATCTCGGCACGACGAGCCTCACGATCTACCTGCTGGCCCTCCTGAGGTCTTGCGAACTGAGCTTTCATCTCCTCACCGCGCTTAAGGAAGAGATTGTACACTGATTGGTATTGTTTATCATCAAGGTTAAGGTCTTTTTTCATACGATCAGCCTGCATAGTAGCCATCTCTTCAGGCTTGAACTCACGACGTTCGCCACGCTGCGGTTGCTGAGCAAAAATACTTACAGATAATACCAAAGCGAAAGCTGCTAAAATCATTCTCTTCATAATCTTTCTTTTTTAATGGTTAACACTATATACATGTACGTTTTTGCACGCACAATAATGTGACACCATACAGAAAGAAAGGTTTAAAAAAGAAACGATGTTTTTTTTATTTTTCAGCCAATTCGATAACCTCAAGATTCCCAAAGACTCCTTTATCGATGGTAAAGCGCACAAGAGTACGCACTTTATGAAACCCATGTACACCCGCTGCACCCGGATTGATATGCAAGGTATTGATAGCAGGGTCGTGCATCACTTTTAGGATATGTGAATGCCCACTGATAAAGAGAGTTGGCGGCTGAGTCATAAGTGTACCACGCACAGACGCATCATAATGTCCCGGATAACCTCCAATATGCTTGATCAATACATCGGCACCTTCAATGGTAAAGCGATTTACTTCCGGATAACGCAGACGAATCTCGCCTCCGTCAATATTGCCACGCACAGCACGAAAGGGTCGGAAAGCCTCGAACCTATCGGCTACCTCGAGCGAACCTATATCACCGGCATGCCACACCTCGTCACACTCAGCAAAATGCCGAGCATAGCGTTCATCCCAATAGCCATGGGTGTCAGAGAGAAGGCCGATGCGTTTCATAAGAATGATAAATTAAAATTCAAATATGGGCGCTGATGAATCCTATATATACTAGCGGACTCTATATTCGCATATTTCAAATTTTAACTTTTAATTCTTGACTCTATATAGTTCTTCAGCATCTCTGCGGTGCCCTCTATTCCCAAATGCGAAGTGTTGATGCATAGGTCATAGCTTTCGGCTGCGCCCCAGGTCTTACCGCTATAATAGTTGTAATAGTCGGCACGACTATGGTCGGTCTTCTCTATCAGTTCGAGCGCCTTTGCCTCTGTAATGCCCTTCTCTTGAGCAACACGACGCACACGGTCGGCAAGGTCGGCCGTAAAGAAGATGTTGATGTGGCGAGGGTGTTCGCGCAAGATATAGTCGGCACAGCGACCTACAAAGATGCACGATTCACGTTCGGCCAAGTCGCGTATGGTATCGCTCTGCATCTTAAACAGAGCATCGTTGCTCAGATAGTTCTCATTACTTCCAAGCGCATTGGCAGCCGCACGATTCGAGAAGATAGCATGAAAGAATCCGTGCCACTTCTTCTCATCGGCATTCTCAAAAAACTCGGTACTGAGTCCGCTCTCCTGAGCAGCCATCTCTATGACCTTACGGTCGTATGCTGTGATGCTATAATGTTCAGCCAAAAGGTTAGCGATACTGCGTCCGCCACTACCCAGCTGGCGACCAATGGTAATGATAAAATTCTTATTCATAACACTCACACCTTATGTTTTCTAAAATAATTAACCAAGAGTGTCGCCGTAATGATTGCCGACACAAAATCTGAAGCAGGCAGACTAATCCACACACCATTGATACCCCAGAAGCGAGGGAAGATAATGATGAATGGAACGAGGAACAGCAGCTGACGGGTCAGCGATAGGAATATTGACTTACCCGGCTGAGCAATACTCTGGAAGAAGCTTCCCGTAATCATCTGGAAACCCACGATGGGGAACAACAAACAGTTGTAGCGCATACCTACCATGGCCATTTCTATCATCTGCTCATCAGAGGTAAAGACGCGTGCTACATATTCGGGGAAGAACTCGCCTATCACAAAAGCCAACGTGGTAACGCCCGTAGCCAAGGCAATGGTAATCTTCAGCACCTGTGTCACACGATGGTAAGCCTTAGCTCCATAGTTGTAACCAGCAATAGGCTGCATCGCCTGTTGGAATCCCATCACAATCATCACAAAGATGAAGGTCATCTTATGCACGATACCGTAAGCACCTACCGCATAGTCACCTCCATAGCTGGTGAGACCACGGTTGATAAAGATCACCACGAAGCACGAAGCGAGATTCATCAAGCAGGGAGGTAGGCCAATGGTGAGCACCTCCTTGACAATGTAGCTCTTGACCTTATAGATGCCGCGTTTGAAATGGATAAACTCACGTTTATCGCTCATCACACGCACCTGCCACATGAGCGAGATACACTGCGCAGCTACTGTAGCGATAGCAGCACCCCGTATACCCCATCCGGCTCCACTAAACTGGATAAAGCCCAAGTCGATCGTTTTGAAAATAAGCAACGGGTCGAGTACCGTATTGATAAGCACCGTAGCTATCGTAGCCTTCATCGCCATCTTTGGGTGGCCCATAGCGCGCAACAAGGCGTTGAAACCGAAATACATATGCGTAATCACATTGCCCAACAAGATGATCACCATATAGTCGTGCGCATAGCCTATCGTCGTCTCGCTCGCCCCGAAGAAGTACAGAATGGGATCAAGAAATATCAAAGAGATAAGGGCAAAGACAACACCCATGGCAATGTTCATCACCACCGCATTACCCAATATGCTTTGCGCCGTACCATAGTCCTTTTGTCCCAGTTTTACCGAAATCAGAGTCGCCGAACCCATACCCACCATAGCACCGAATGCAGTGGAAATATTCATTAGCGGGAAGGTCACTGCCAGTCCCGACAGCGCCAACGCATCCACTCCATGTCCTATGAAGATACTATCTACGATGTTATACAGCGACGAGGCTAGCATCGCTATAATCGAGGGCAGAGCATACTGTCTAAGTAGCTTACCCACAGGCTGCGTCCCCAACTCACTGGGAATTTTATTTTCGCTCATTCTATAATTGTCTAATTATAATCGGTACAAAATTAGTGCAAGGCACGCGAAAAAGCAAGTATACCTACAGTTTTCCGTTCCTACAATACTCCCTTACTGCTGGGCAAATCATAATTGAAGGGTTGGCGATGCATGGCAGCACGAAGACTACGCGCAAAGGCCTTGAACACACCCTCGATGAGATGATGGTTATTATCTCCACGAGCACTTATATGCAGGTTGCAACGCAGCGCAGCGCACAATGAGTAGAAGAAATGGCGAAACATCTCTGTGGGCGTATCACCCACATACTCACGGGTAAAATTCACATCCCAATCAAAATCAATGCGTCCGCCCAAATCAAGCAGTACCAACGCCTTACACTCATCCATAGGCAATGCAAATCCATAGCGTTCAATACCCCGTTTGTCGCCCAATGCCTCGCGCAACGTATCACCAAGGGCTATAGCCACATCCTCTATCGTATGGTGTTCATCAACGTCAAGATCGCCATTGCACTGCACCTGCAACGACAAACCTCCATGATGAGCTATCTGATCGAGCATATGATCAAAGAATCTCAGTCCCGTACTGATTGATGAAGGCATTCGTCCATCGAGGTCCACTGTCACTCGAATCTGCGTTTCACGCGTATTACGTTCGGTAGTGGCCACTCGAGTCGTACGACGCAAGTACTCAGCAATCTCGCTCCACGAAGTCGTACACAGAGCACACACATCGGTAAGAGCTTTTTCTGCAAGTGGCTCTGCCGCCTTTTCGGGTGCTTGCAACAGGATTGCCCTTGCACCCAAATTCTTGGCCAACATCACATCCGTAAGACGGTCACCGATAACAAAGCTGCCCGCCAAATCATACGCTCCATCCATATACTTGCCAAACATCCCTGTCCCAGGCTTACGCGTGGGAGCATTCTCCTCGGGCATAGTCGGATCAATGAGAATATCATCGAAGTGTACACCTTCTGATGCGAGCACCTTAAGCATCATCTCTTGCGGGGGCAAGAAGTCCTCCATCGGGAAACTTGATGCACCAAGTCCATCCTGGTTACTTGCCATCACGAGCTGGTATCCAAGCGTACTGAGCGCCTTCATACCACTGATTGCGCCAGGCACAAAGTCTGTCTTTGCAATACTATCTATCTGATAATCTACGGGAGGTTCCACCAAGATGGTTCCGTCACGATCTACAATGAGTAGTTTCATTCCAATTCAAATTTCAACACGTTACTATGACAAGTTTATGACATAGATGTTCACATACTTGCCGACACTTATTTCCTCTTTCCTTGCTGCTCCTTAGCTACACGTATGGTAACAAAAGAGTAGGCAGGCACTTCATAACTAAACTGCGGAGCCACTTCGATAACACTCTCTGTTGGCACTGCATCACGATCTGTGGGGCTACCGGTGAGCACCGTACATGCAGCTTGCGTAGCATAGGCCTCGCAATCGTTGATCTCAACAGCTGTAGTCACACTGACAGGAAGCAGGTTGACTATCTTGATGATAAGATCGCCCGTTGCACTATCGTACACCACCGAGTTGGCCACACGCTTGCGCACATCATCACGTCGGCTTTCTACCTGTAGGTGAGAGCTGATGTATTGGTCACCGCTATTGTTACCGAATATCTTCTGTGTATAGTATCCCGGTGTGAGGTCGATACGCGAAGAGTTGAAGTAGATGAGATCCGGATTCCAGTTGGCACGTCCGTGACGTGCAAGCAACGGAGCATACGAGGTCATACGCACGATATCCGCATTGCGCTCCACGTTCACCAGATGCAAAGCCTCACACAAAGCCGTTTCTATATTGTTATGACGACCAGCGATATGACAAGCATACTCACCGAGATACACTCCCGAAGCATTGCGGTCGTAATGGTCATAGTAGTCCTGATTGTGGATAAACCATCCCGGACTCACATAATAGTGTTCGTCCACCATGGGAATCTCCTTCTCCTTGGCAAGTTTCCAACCCCACTCGTAGTCTGAGCCCTCGTAGAAGGGTCCCACCGTACCGCAGATAATAATCTCCGGATGTTTGGCACGCACGGCATCATATATCATATTGAAGCGTTCGGTAAAGGTCTCAGAGATGAGGTCTTCATTACCAATGCCTATATACTTCAGGTTGAAGGGAGCAGGGTGGCCAGCCTCAGCACGCACACGTCCCCATTGGGTGGTCTTAGCATCACCATTGGCCCATTCAATAAGGTCGAGGACGTCTTGAATAAAGGCGTCCATCTCCTCCATCGGCACACCTCCCTGCTGGCCATGTCCACCAATCCAAGAGTTCTGACAAGGTACAGCTGCAGGCAAAACAGGAAGCGGTTCGGCACCTATATCCTCACAGAATAGGAAATACTCGTAATAACCCAATCCGAGAGTCTGATGATATTCCCAAATATTAGGCATGTGTTGGCGCTCCTCAAGTTTGCCGATAGTACGCTTCCACAAGTACATATTATCAAGCCCATTGCCATGAGCTGCGCAGCCACCAGGGAAGCGCACAAACTTAGGCTTCAAATCAGCAATCACCTGAGCCAGATCAGCTCGGAGACCATTCTTGCGGTTCATAAAGGTCTTGCGAGGGAAGAGCGACACCATGTCCAAATCGACCGCGCCCTTTGTTTGCGGTGTAATGACAAGGCGAGCCCTTTCTGCATCCTTAGCAGCTTTGAAGGTAACCTTGAGGGTCTTCCAATCTGTGCTGCTTATGACAATGCTCTTCTCGGCCAGCGTTTCATCATTTTCACTAACGAGGCTTATAAGGAATTTACTGCCCTTGGGCGATGTATTGCGTACCATCAGACTCAGATCATACAAGTCGCCAGCCTTGAGAGCTATACCATCGTAACCGCCATTCTCCAGCATAGCACCCACCTTGTCTGTGGTCAGTGTTGCATAGTAACAGTTATTAGCATGGATGGGACGATCAGTTCCAACAGCAAGAGCACTACCCTCTCCCTTTAGTTCCCAAGCAGTAAGGCTATGCCAACCTGCATGATCTGCTGCTGAATATTCAAAGTCACGATTTTGGATAAGTTCACCATACAGACCGCCATCAGCGCCAAAACTGAGATCTTCAAAGAAGACACCAATCAATTCGTCACTAATCTGCTTACGCTCCTTACCATGGACCGTAATACGTGCATTGACAGGTGTTAGATCTGCAAAGCGCACGGGATCCTGCCCCATATGCTCGTCAAACTTCACCTGACGATTAGTCAAATAGTCGTCGCGCTTGATTAGTTTATCAATCTGTTCCCATGCCACACGATGCACCTGTCCCTCGACTTGGCGTCCTTGAAGGGTGATCGCTTTATATTCCAGTAAGGCACCTGCATCTACAGCAGATGCGTCTGATGCCTTGACCTGCTGAGCCTTACTCCAAGTGCGGCAATCTGTTGTGCTCACGGCATATGCCGCATTATCGAGCGTAGAGTATACCACGTTCCATGTCGTGCCATCATCGGTCATCACCAACCTGGGAGCCACACAGCTACCTCCCTCTACATAGGGATAATCCTGCGGTTTCCAATTGATCAGATCGGGACTTTCACAATAGGCAAATTGCGCGTTATCGTTTTTGGGCGACCACACACAGCGCCACATACCCGCTTCGTCACATAGGAGATGGGGGGTAAACATTTTCTTCTCTGCCCACCATGTACCAAAGTCGCTATCTACAAAGGTGCGTCCATTACCAATAGAGGTCCAACGAATACTATCAGAACTATAGGCAAAAGCAAGGCCACGGCCATTAACATAAGAGAACAGATAGCCATAGTCAGGTTTGTTTGCATAAGCAAAGAGGGCGTTGAGCACAAGCGCTACTGCAAGGATGTTTTTTCTCATGACGTTAGTTATTGAAACGGTTAATTACGGGATATATCGCTCGCCTACTACGAGTTTATCGCCCGAGAGGTCAATTTTGAAAAGGTTCGGTATGCGAACGTAGTGGCCCACATCGCGGTGGCTATGCACTGACATCAACCACTGTCCGCTGAGGTCTTGGAAGAGCATGCCATGACCAAAGTTGGGAGGTGTGATAGGATCAGGTTCCTGTACCCAAGGTCCATCGAGCGTACCGCTTTCAGAATATGCCACACCCTGAGTATAGACATCGTATATCCAACTGGTCCAAATCATGCCGAGGCGACCAGTACCTGTGCGGAAAAGCCAGGGACCATCGGTCACACGGTTGGGCACAATCTTACCATCAATCTTCTCGCGGCTCCAGGGCGAGTCGCTCGCACGGAACAACACCTTACCCTCACCGATCGAGCCACTGAGGTCATCCTTCAATGCTATCTTCTCCATCGTGCCATTGAGGTTCTGCAGCCACTCGCCACAATATACCATATAAGGCTTGCCATCGGTATCAATCCAGAAGGTACCATCAAGTGTAGGCATATGCTCGGGCAGATAGGTAGCATCAGCCATCGGCAGGTAGGGGCCTTCGGGAGTATCGCTCACGAGCACGTGGCTGGCACGACGCGGAATCACGTTGCCTGCTACGGTATCTATCTTGATTGCGTTATTTGTAAAGGTGGCAAAGTAGTAATACTTACCATTGTACTGATGCAACTCAGCTGCCCATATCTCGGGACGTTTTCCCATCCATGAACTGCTGTCGGTCATCGCCACATGATAGGGGCCTTCCCAGCGAGCCAGGTCACTACTCTTCCACAGACGACCACCTGTGCCAGTCATGTAATACATATTGGTAGCTTTATCAGCGAGGATACAGGGATCACTTAAACGTATTGAGTCGAGCGGAATATCGGTACGGAAGCCACGAGCCTTTTGTATTTCTACACGAGGAGCGTCTGCGTCAATATTCTTGTCTTTTTTGCTACCACAAGCACAGAGCACCATCAGTGCAGCAGTAAATAATACAGAGAGCTTCTTCATAGGTATATACTGTTTTGTTTATATGGTTTACGATGCGAAGATACAAAAACTTTATTAAAAAATAATAAGCGGTTACATAAAAAAACTCGCGTCGGAACGATGTCCAACGCGAGTTAAGAGCTAATAGCTAAGTGCTAATTGCTTAGTTATTCTCAGGACGGAGCTTGCGCACTACAGCACCTGTCTGCCACATCTCGCTCTCACGGAGAGCACGGAGTTCCTCTTCGAGTTTCTCACGATAGTCGGGCTTAGAGTTGCTGTCGATAGAGATCTGAGCCTCGTTACCAGTCTTCACGCTCTCATAGAGCTGCTCCATAACGGGCTTGATTGCATCGTGGAAGGGGCCCATCCAGTCGAGTGCACCACGCTGAGCTGTGGTAGAGCAGTTTGCATACATCCAATCCATACCGTTCTTAGCGAAGAGGGGCATGAGTGACTGTGTGAGCTCCTCAACGGTCTCGTTGAATGCCTCAGAAGGTGTGTGACCATTCTCACGGAGCACCTCGTACTGAGCGAGCAACAAGCCCTGAATAGCACCCATGAGTGAGCCGCGCTCACCTGTGAGGTCAGAGTAAACCTCACGCTTGAAAGTGGTCTCGAACAAGTAACCTGAACCTACACCAATACCGAGAGCGATACAACGCTCGAAAGCACGACCTGTAGCATCCTGGAAGATAGCGTATGATGAGTTCAATCCACGACCCTCGAGGAACATGGTACGGAGTGAGGTACCTGAACCCTTAGGAGCGATGAGGATAACGTCTACATCTGCGGGAGGAACGATACCTGTGCGCTCCTTGTATGTAACAGCAAAACCGTGTGAGAAGTAGAGTGCCTTACCGGGTGTGAGGTACTTCTGGATAGTGGGCCAGCAAGCAATCTGAGCAGCGTCAGAGAGCAATACCTGGATGATAGTAGCACGCTCGCAAGCCTCCTCGATACTGAAGAGAGTCTCACCGGGTACCCAACCATCAGCAACAGCCTTGTCATATGTCTTACCAGCACGCTGGCCTACGATTACATTGAATCCATTGTCGCGGAGGTTAAGTGACTGGCCGGGGCCCTGTACACCATAACCGATAACGGCGATAGTCTCATTCTTCAACACCTCGCGAGCTTTCTCCAAGGGGAATTCATCTCTTGTTACAACGGTTTCTTCTACACCGCCAAAATTCATTTTTGCCATAACTTTTAAATTTATGATTTGTTATTTATGATTTATTTTTTCCAAGTACTCGTTTACATGCTCTGCAGTGTCGCGTGTCACTGCGATACGGCCCGAACTTACATACTGCAACACGCAGCCAAAAGCATCAAGTTCACCATGCAATGCGTGTATCTCATCGGTCACACCCGATTTCTCTACCACGGCATATACGGCATTGACCTCCATGATACGCGCGCCGTAGCGACGAATGGTCTTAGAGATAAGCGGATTCTCGAGCAAGACGGGTGTAGACACCTTAAACAGTGCTACCTCCTGCATGAAGATCTCGCTATCTACGTAGTAGTGAGCCTGCAGCACATCGACCTTCTTCTCTATCTGCTTGGTCACCTTGATGATGGTATCCTCATCGCTCCATGCAGTGATAGTGTAGCGGTGCACGCCCTTGATTGACGAAGCCGAAGCATTGATACTCTCAATATTGATCTGTCGGCGGGTAAACACGGCAGTGATCTGATTGAGCAGACCAGCGATGTTTTCCGAGTGAACGATCAATGTATATAGTTTCTTTTCCATCTTTTATATTCTTTATGTACTATTTGACCATTTACTATTGATTTACAATTTAGTTATTTATCAATTGTCACTACTAGGCACCGTTGCTTTATAGAGATACTATCCGGATGGCAATAAATAGTATATTGTAAATTGTCAAATGGTAAATTACTAACAGTCACTTGCATTCATCATCATCACATTCACCGCTCCGCCCGGAGGTGTCATGGGCATCACGTTCTCGCCCTGCATGATGGCAACCTCGAGCAGGTACGGTCCATCGGTGGTGAGCATGGTGTTGATGGCATCGGCAAGGTCGGCACGTTCGGTTACTGTCTGTGAAGGGATACGATAAGCCTCGGCAATCTTCATGTAGTCGGGGTTCACCATCGGAGTGAATGAGTAGCGCTTGCCGAAGAAGAGCTCCTGCCACTGACGCACGTTGCCCAAATAGTTGTTGTTGAGCAATATCATCTTCACCGGTGCGCCGGTCTCCATGATGGTACCAAACTCCTGAATGCTCATCTGTATACCACCGTCGCCCATAAAGAGACACACGGTACGATCGGGAGCACCAAACGTAGCACCAATAGCTGCGGGAATACCAAATCCCATAGTACCAAGACCACCTGAGGTGATGATACTGCGCTTCTGCGTATATTGGAAATAGCGGGCCGACATCATCTGGTTCTGACCTACGTCAGTAACGAGGATAGCCTTGTTGCCCGATGCCTCACTCACAGCACGAGCAACCTCACCCATGCGCAACGGGCCCTCTTCAGGGTGTATGGCCTGACTGATGACCTCGTTCCACTCCTTCTCTTCGTAGGGAGCGAAGCTATCAATCCATTCTGTATGCTTAGCCTCTGCGATAGCCTCTGTGAGCAATGCCAACGTATGCTTGCAGTCGCCCAACACAGCTACATCGGCGTGTACGTTCTTATTGATTTCTGCGGGATCGATATCAAGGTGTATCACCTTAGCCTGCTTGGCATACGCATCGAGGCGACCCGTTACGCGGTCGTCAAAACGCATACCTACAGCAATGAGCAGGTCACACTCATTGGTCTTCGTGTTGGGACCTAGGTTACCATGCATACCCAGCATACCCTTGCGCAAGCGATGTCCGTGAGGCAAGGTAGAGAGTCCGAGCAAGGTACATCCTACGGGAACGTCGGCTTTCTCGACGAAAGCGCGTAACTCTTCGGTAGCATTTCCTAGTTCTACGCCCTGTCCTGAGAGGAGCAAGGGACGCTCAGCTGCATTGATGAGCGCTGCAGCCTCAGCAATGCTCTTGGGGTCAGTCTCTGGTACTGCGATATAGCCACGTTCCACACCGATGGCCGCAGGCACAAAATCGACCATACCCACCTGCGCATTCTTGGCAAAGTCAAGCACTACGGGACCGGGGCGACCGGTACCAGCGATATGGAAAGCACGTGCTACGGCCCAAGCGATGTCCTCGGGACGACGCACCTGATAGCTCCACTTGGTGATAGGTTGTGTCACACCCACGAGATCGACCTCCTGGAATGCGTCGGTTCCAAGGAATCCTGCGGCTACCTGTCCGGCAATAACTACGATAGGCGTACTATCTAGCATAGCATCGGCCACACCAGTGATGGTATTGGTAGCACCAGGTCCGCTGGTAACAATGCACACACCCACCTTACCCGATGAGCGAGCATAACCCTGCGCAGCATGGGCTGCACCCTGTTCGTGGCGCACGAGCACTTGCTTGAAGTCGTTCTGATGGTCAAACATGGCATCAAACACGGGCATGATACTGCCACCGGGGTAACCAAACACGGTATCCACCCCTTCATGTATGAGCGCTTGCATGAGAGCTTCTGATCCTGTTATCATCTTCTTAACCAAAAAACCTTCCTCCGCAAGTGAGAAAGGTTACCTTATATATTAAACTAATACCAATGATTCTCACTTCCGTCCTGCAGTAGCGGATAGAATGTCAATAATGACCACGTGTAGAATCATGTCGTTTTTCATTTTTCTCACTGTTTAGGCTGCAAATGTAAATAGAAAATCCCGTTTGCGCTAATAAATCGTCATCTTTTTTCGACAATTTGTGTATTTTTGTTTAATCAAGGTTTCCACCAAGCATTAAACTGTTTGAGTATCAAGGCAAACAGCCATCCACGAGGGATAGCTGTCTGCGCTATTTCTATTTATCAAACACGGATTATGACTACCGCAGCATCAGTCGATGAGGCGAATAGCGCCCTTATCAGCCGAACTCACCAGCGATGCATATGCCTTGAGAGCCTTCGACACCACGCGCTGACGTGTCACCGGAGTCATGGGACGTGCAGCCAACTCCTCATCGCTGAGGCGCACATTAATCGTGCGGTTAGGGATGTCGATGTCAATGATATCGCCTGTCACAATCTTACCGATGTTACCACCTGCCGCAGCCTCGGGAGAGATATGTCCGATGCTGAGCCCCGATGTACCACCCGAGAAGCGACCATCGGTAATGAGGGCGCAAGCCTTACCCAAGTGCTTCGATTTGATGTACGAGGTCGGATAGAGCATCTCCTGCATACCCGGGCCACCCTTGGGGCCTTCGTGAGTGATGACTACCACGTCGCCTGCTACGATGTCGCCACCGAGGATACCCTCTACAGCTGCATCCTGTGAATCGTACACTTTAGCGGGACCTGAGAATTTCCAGATGCTCTCATCTACACCCGCAGTCTTCACCACACAACCATCCTGTGCGATGTTACCCTTGAGCACAGCGAGTCCGCCATCCTTAGAATAGGCATGCTCGAGGTCACGGATACAACCTTCACTGCGGTCGGTGTCGAGTTCCTTATAATAGGTCTCCTGCGAGCCCATCACGTTGCTAAACTTACGAGCAGGAGCGCTATGGTAGATGCACTTAGCATTTAATTGACAATTGACAATTGACAATTGACAATTAACCTCCGACTCTTGACCGTTGACAATATTATACTTCTCAATCGCCTCGCCGAGGGTCAAGCCATCCACGCGCTTCAGTGCGGTATGGAGCAAACCACCCTTGGCAAGCTCACCCATGATACCAAGGATACCACCAGCACGGTTTACATCCTCGATGTGATATTTCTGTGTTGTGGGAGCCACCTTACAGATGCAGGGTACGCGGCGCGAAAGGGCGTCGATATCATCCATCGTGAAGTCCACGCCAGCCTCGTTGGCCACGGCCAAGAGGTGCAGCACGGTATTGGTAGATCCACCCATAGCGATATCCAATGTCATGGCATTGAGGAAAGCCTCACGGGTAGCTATGCTCTTGGGCAATACGCTCTCATCGCCATCGCGGTAATACTTATAAGCATTCTCCACCACGAGACGAGCAGCCTGCTTAAAGAGTTCAATACGGTTCTTATGAGTAGCCACGATGGTACCATTGCCGGGGAGGGCAAGACCAATCGCCTCGTTGAGGCAGTTCATCGAGTTGGCGGTAAACATACCTGAGCAGCTACCACATCCGGGGCAGGCACAGCACTCGATAGCAGCCACCTCTTCGTCGCTCACGCTCTCGTCGGCCGACTTGATCATGGCATCAATAAGGTCGAGATGCTGACCATTCAGATCACCCGCCTCCATAGGTCCGCCCGACACAAATACTGTAGGAATGTTCAATCGCATCGATGCCATGAGCATACCCGGAGTAATCTTGTCGCAGTTGCTGATACAGATGAGCGCATCGGCCTTATGAGCATTGCACATATACTCTACGCTGTCGGCAATAATATCGCGCGAGGGCAGTGAGTAGAGCATACCATCGTGACCCATAGCGATACCATCATCGATGGCTATGGTGTTAAACTCGGCTGCATAGCAACCCAAAGCCTCAATTTCACGTTTTACGATTTGACCAATCTCATGCAGATGGGTATGACCCGGTACGAACTGTGTAAACGAGTTGGCGATAGCTACGATGGGCTTACCCATCATCTCACGTTTCATGCCATTGGCAATCCAAAGTGCGCGGGCACCTGACATACGGCGACCCTCAGTGCTGGTAGCACTTCTAAGTGGATGTTTCATATCTATTCTTTTTACCTTATTATAATACTATCCGAAAGCACCCAATGCGTGGGTGGGCTGCAAATGTAGGCAGAAAATCCCGTACGTACTAATAATTCCCCATCTTTTTTCATAGTCCGATGAAAATTCATACACTGTATTCACCATATATTTCGACCATTTGCATTATCTTTGCATAGGATGGGTTTTTAACTCCTAAAAGTTGAGTTTGCAAAACTTAAATTATTATTATATATATATGTATACCATTACTACCAACAAGAGCGGCACACGCAGCATCAACATCACCGATGAGCACCTATGCACCATTGAAAAGTACCAACTCCTCACCGGATTGCTCGATAGCAACGGCATCGTCGACGAGGGCGTACTCGACAAGCTGAAGCTCACCGTGCGCTCCCTCATCGCATCGCAAAGCGACTGCAAAGATCTGCTCGACCTTTGTGTAGATGTCATCTTCCACGACAATATGAAGGCTCTCGGCCTCAGCGCTCTCATCGAGCTGTATCACGATTGGACAGCCGAGGATGAGCTTGAAACCGAAGAACTATAAGTGCACACCCTAATCGCCCTTAATAGCCTTCAATAGCCCTTAATACTATATGAGTGTAGACTACAGACTAACCGACTTCCTTCCCACCACACGCAAGGAGATGGAACTCCGCGGGTGGGACGAAGTAGATGTGGTACTCTTCTCAGGCGATGCCTATGTAGACCACCCCTCATTCGGAGCAGCCGTCATAGGCCGCATACTCGAAGCCGAAGGGCTGCGCGTAGCTATTGTGCCCCAGCCCAACTGGCGCGATGACCTGCGCGACTTCCGTAAGATGGGGCGTCCTCGTCTCTTCTTCGGTGTCACCGCCGGCTGCATGGACTCAATGGTCAACAAGTATACCGCTGCCAAGCGCCTGCGCAGCGAAGATGCCTACACTCCCGACGGTCGCCACGACCTGCGTCCCGAGTACCCCTCTATCGTATACACACAGATTCTCAAACGTCTCTACCCCGACGTGCCCGTGGTGCTGGGTGGCATCGAAGCCTCCATGCGCCGCCTCACCCACTACGACTATTGGCAGGACACCGTGCGCCCCAGCATCCTCTGCGATAGCGGAGCCGATATCCTCGTCTATGGCATGGGCGAGAAACCGATTGTGGAGATTGCAAGACAACTGAATGAGGCCCCCTCTAACTCCCCCAAGGGGGAGAAACAGTGCGCGCCCATGTCGTCCCCCCTTGGGGGTATTGAGGGGGGCCGTATTCCTCAGACCGCCATCCTCTGCCGCAAAGAGGAGATACCCGGCGGCATCACCGAGACCGACATCCTGCTGCACAGCCATGCCGAGTGCCTGCGCGACAAGCGTGCCGAGGCTGCCAACTTCCGCCATATCGAGGAGGAGTCAAATAAGCTACACGCTTCACGCCTCATCCAGGAGGCCCCCGACGGGCGCTACGTAGTGGTCAACGCACCCTACCCGCCCATGACGACCGAGGAACTCGATCACTCGTTTGACCTCCCCTACACACGCCTTCCCCACCCCCGTTACAAGGGTAAGCGCATCCCGGCCTACGACATGATCAAACATTCGGTCAACATCCATCGAGGCTGCTTCGGCGGTTGCGCCTTCTGCACCATATCGGCCCACCAGGGTAAGTTCATCGTGAGCCGCAGCAAGGAGAGCATCCTGCGCGAGGTAAAAGCAATCGCCCAGCTGCCCGACTTCAAAGGTTACCTGAGCGACCTCGGAGGTCCTTCAGCCAATATGTACCGCATGGGCGGCACCGACACCGACAAGTGTGCGCGCTGCAAGCGTCCCTCGTGCATACACCCCAAGGTATGCCCCAACCTCAACACCGACCATCGTCCACTGCTCGAGATATATCGTGCCGTAGATGCCCTGCCCGAAGTGAAGAAGAGCTTCATCGGTAGTGGCGTGCGCTACGATCTGCTGCTCCATCGCAGTGCCGACGAGGCCATCAACCGCGCAGCCCGCGACTACACCCACGAGCTCATCGCCCACCATGTGAGCGGCCGCCTCAAGGTAGCTCCCGAGCACACCTCCGAGAGCGTGCTACACATCATGCGCAAGCCTCCGTTCGAACAGTTCGAGCAGTTCAAGCGCATATTCGACCGCATCAACCGCGACGAAGGTCTGCGCCAGCAGATCATCCCCTACTTCATCAGCAGCCACCCCGGTTGCACAGCCGAGGATATGGCCGAGCTCGCCGTGCGCACCAAGCGCATGGACTTCCACCTTGAGCAGGTGCAGGACTTCACCCCCACCCCTATGACCGTGAGCACCGAAGCCTGGCACACCGGTTTCCATCCCTACACGCTGCAACCCATCTTCTCTGCCAAATCGCCGCGCGACAAGCAGGCCCAGCGCCAGTTCTTCTTCTGGTACAAGCCCGAGATGCGCCGCGCCATCATGGACGAGCTACGCCGCATGGGACGCCGCGACCTCATCGACAAACTCTTCGGACGATAAAGAAACATTAGAAAGTAGAAGGAAGAATTATCAATTTTGAATTAGGAGTTATGAATTAGGAGTTGCCATCCGGACGGCCAATTCATAACTCCTAATTCATAATTCATAACTCATAATTCCCTTGTTGGCAAACAAAAAAGACACAAAGATGTTAGCATATTGCTATTAACCCACAAAAATGGAGAATACAATGAAAAAAATGCTAACCATTGCGGCTATTGCCGCATTTGCCGCACTGGCTGTTTCGTGCAACAACAAAAAGGCCAGACCCATCGCTGCCCTTGAAACCTATAGCGACAGCATCTACATGGTAAACGATTCCACCATCGGTGACCTGCAGACCTTTGTATACGAAGGCGTGATGCCTACCGACGCTGGACTCCCTGCCAACTATGTGCTTGCCATCAGCAGCTACGGACTCAACTCCGACGGCACCTACACCCTCACCGAAAGCTACACCGAGACCAATGGCAAGGTAAACACCAACTTTGACGAGGGAGAAAAGATTGTACTCATCGGCATCCCCAACGACTCTACAGCTGTTGTGTATGAACTCATCTCATACTACGGCCGTCCCCGCATGCATCTGTTGGCCGAAGGCGACAGCGCACTGCACAAGTTGGACAAAGACCTGAAGCGCGCTTCGAAAGACTGGCGCCACAAGTTAAAGAGGAAATAACCTCCCAGCACCGCACATCAATGACGTATTAACCATAAACCTAAACTTTACATTATGAAAAAAGTATTTCCAATGCTCTTTGCAGTTGCGCTACTGATGAGCGCCTGCGAGAAGACCCCCGACACGGGCAAGCTCGACGACGATTACCTGGTGTATACCAACTACGATGACAACACCGACTTCGCCAAGTTCACCACCTTCTACGTCCCCGACAGCGTACTCATCATCACAGGCAGCACCACCAAGCCCAAGTACCTGTATGGCACTCCCGACGCTGACATCATCATTGCCAACTACGTGAACGGCATGGAGGCTGCAGGATACGTGCGCACCCCCGACAAGGCCAATGCCGACCTCGGCCTGCAGGTGAGCTACGTCGAAGAGACCTACAAATTCCGCTACTACAACAACTACCCCTGGTGGTACGGATACCCCTGGTACTGGAACTTCGGCTATTGGGGCAACTGGGGCGGATGGTATTGGCCTTACAACATCACCTATTCGTACTCTACAGGCTCCCTCTTGGGCGAGTTGGTAGACCTCACCGAACCGGCGAGCACCTCCAAGCAGCTCAAGGTAGTATGGAGCAGCTACATCAGCGGACTCCTCAATGCCGATGGTACACTCAACACCGCCGAGGTGAAAGAGTCCATAGCACAGGCCTTCAGCCAGTCTCCTTACCTCAAATCGGTTGCCGAGCGTTGACAAACGATCTATTAACCCCTCATTCCTTCACTTATGAAACAGAAACATTTCGTCCGCGTGGCCATTGCCATAGCGCTCATAGCAGGATACAGCATGCCTGCCAAGTCACAAGTATCGCTCGATGCCTACTACAACGTAGACTGGCAATTCAACATCCCCATCAACGACTTTGTAGATAAGGAGAGCGGCTGGGGCATGAACTTCGACGCAGGATGGTACCTAACCCCTGACATCGCCATCGGCGCCTTCGTTAGCTACCATACCAACAACCAGTACATCAACCGCCAGGTCGTAGACCTCACCAATACGACCGCTGTGTATACTGACCAGCAGCGCTCGCTCTACCAGCTCCCCTTCGGTGTCACCGCACTGTACCGCATCGTCGAGTCTGACTGGCAACCCTACGTAGCGCTCAAGTTAGGTGCCGAGTATGCCTACATGTCATCCTACTACTACATCTATAAGTCATCGGTCAACACATGGGGTTTCTACATGTCACCTGAGATTGGTGTGCGCTGGTACCCCTGGGCCAATGGTGTAGGATTCCATGCCGCAGCCTACTATAGCCTCTCCACCAACGATGGCAAGGTGATGGGTCAGAAAATGGATACGCCGAGCAACTTCGGTTTCCGCCTCGGTTTGGCATTCTGATAATCCGCAGCAGTGCGAAAAGCACGAGGAGGGTACGTCGCGACGTACCCTCCTCTTCGCTATATACCTATGGTCAGTTCTTCTTGCGCTCCAGTTCCTGCAGACTCTCCATCTTCTTGGTCTCGAGAAACTCGTATACACCGCAGAGGTGCTCGCGCACACGCTGGTGGCCAAACTCATACACCTTCGTCACCAATCCATCGAGGAAGTCACGGTCATGGCTCACAAGGATAAGCGTACCATCATAGTCCTGCAAAGCCTGCTTCAGCACATCCTTGGTCTTGAGGTCGAGGTGGTTGGTAGGCTCGTCAAGGATGAGCAGGTTCACCGGCTCCAGCAACAACTTGAGCAACGCCAGTCGGGTGCGCTCACCACCCGAGAGCACCTTCACCTTCTTCATCGACTCCTCTGGACCGCCAAACATGAAGGCACCCAAGAGGTCGCGTATCTTGTTACGTATCTCACCCTTCGCCACATCGTCGATGGTTTGGAACACGGTGAGCTCCTCATCGAGCAGCGATGCCTGGTTCTGTGCAAAGTATCCAATCTGTACATTGTGTCCCAAGGTGATGGTACCATCGAAGGGAATCTCACCCATGATGCTCTTCACCATCGTACTCTTACCCTCACCATTGCGACCTACGAAAGCAATCTTATCGCCACGCTCCACCATGAAGTTGGCATCCTTGTAGATGAGTCGGTCATAACTCTTGCCCACCCCATCGGCAATCACGGGATAGTTGCCACTGCGGGGCGAGGGCGGAAACTTGAGACGCAGACGTGATGTATCCTCCTCGTCCACCTCGATGAGTTCCAACTTCTCCAGCATCTTCACACGGCTCTGCACCTGGAAGGTCTTCGAGTAGGTACCCTTGAAGCGCTCGATAAAGTCCTTCGTCTCCTGTATCATCTTCTGCTGCTCCTCGTACTGCTTCTGTTGCTGTTCGCGGCGCTCCTTGCGCAGCTCCAGATAGTGACTATACGAAGCCTTGTAGTCGTAGATGCGGCCCATAGTAACCTCGATGGTACGTGTGGTGATAGAGTCTACAAACTTACGGTCGTGACTGATCACCACCACAGCCTTCGATGAGCTTTTGATAAACTCCTCAAGCCACTGTATACTCTCAATGTCGAGGTGGTTGGTAGGCTCGTCGAGCAAGAGCACATCGGGATCCTTGAGCAGCAACTTGGCCAGCTCGATACGCATGCGCCAGCCACCCGAGAATTCCGAGGTGGGCTTATCAAAGTCGGTGCGCTCAAAGCCAAGACCCAAGAGTGTCTTCTCCACATCCTCCTCAAAGTGAGTCATATCGATGGCATAGAACTTCTCGCTCAGCACAGCCACCTGCTCGATGAGCGCCATGTACTCGTCGCTCTCATAGTCGGTGCGTGTAGCCAACTCATTGTTCATGCGTTCAATCTCCGCCTCTGCCTCGTGCAAGTGCGCAAAAGCCTGTGAAGTCTCCTCAAACACGGTGCGCCCATCCTCAGTCATGAGGTGCTGCGGCAAGTATGCGATGACACAATCCTTCGGTGCCGACACCTTACCACGTGTAGGCTGTCGCACTCCGGCGAGTATCTTGAGTAGCGTACTCTTACCCGCTCCGTTCTTACCCATAAGGGCTATACGATCCTTCTCGTTTATCTGAAACGATATGTCCTTAAATAATGTAGTGCCGCCAAACTCTACGGCCAATCCGTCTACTGAAATCACGTTATCTTATATGAATTAAAAATTATAAATTACAGATTAAAACTGGTGAAAGCGCTTCGCGCGGTGAGCCATCCCCATTGAATGTTGAACGTTGAACCGAAGGTCGACGCCCATAGGGGCTGAAGTCAATGAGCCATCCGGCAAGTTTTCATTAACCATTCACCCTTAACCTTTAACCGTTAACCGTGGCGCAGCCACTTTAACCGAAGCGGAGCTTCTTTAACCGCTGCAACGCAGCTTTAACCGTCGCTCCGCGACTTTTACCACACAAACACCGCAGCCCCTCCTGATGGCCCATAGTGTTTTTCATGTACTAACAGTCATCTCAGAGGAGCATGCGGCAAGTTCTATTTTTCAAACATCTTCTTCACCACCTCGATGCGTCCATCGGCATACACCTTGCGACAGATGACGATACCGGCACGCGGTGCATCCAGCGGCTTACCCTCCACGGTGTAGTAACTGATGCGGCAAGCGCCCTGCTCGGTCTGTTCGATACCAGCCTCCGACACAAGCATCGTAGCCTCCACGTCGGCCATCATATGTTCAAAACCGGCAGGTGTGAGCATACGTATGTTACTTATGGTAAAGGGACAGCTACCCATGGGAAGGTCGCGGTCGGCACTGAGCACAAGCGTGAAGAGTTCGCCCGCAACATCAGAGATAGCCTCATTCACATCCGAGTAGGCCAGCACGCGATAGTTGCCATTGTTTACGTAGCCACCCATCAGCGTATGCGTACCTTCGAGGCGCACGCCAGATACGAGGTCCACCGTATCATCAAACACGTTGACACCCTCAGGGAGTTCTATATCCATTTGGAACGCGATGTATGACTGCGGCGTATCCATTGAGAGCGCCAGCTTCCATTCGAGGCCTGCCAGTGTCTCCTCCACTGCTACTCCAATGCCATCCGATGATACCACGGGGGCAGAGTCGTCATCCTCCTCCACCTTGCCGCCTTCGCTCACGGTGATAACGGTGGGCACGGTGCGGGTGTTGCGACTGAAGTAGCTAAACGAGAACGCCTCCAGCGGTTGGGGCAATGCCACCTCTATATAGTGTTCCTCATAGAGATCCTCGCTCCATGTAGAGTGGAAGTAGCTGAATATATCGCCATCCACGATATCTGAGAGCGGTCCCTCGCTGGGTTCCTGCGCATTGGTGCTAAAGTTATCGGCAGTGAGCTGGATGGGGTTTCCGACCTCATCGTAGAGATAGAATTCTGCAAGAGCAAAGCACACATATCCGCTACCTTTATCGCCTGTGTTGGTTTCAGTCACAGTAAAGCGCAAGCGCTCCACAGGTTTCGACAGAGTGATTACCGGCGACGAGTACTCGTACGAGAAGCCATTGTTATAGCCTGGCAGTCCCTCATCCTTGGTCAAGGTATATTCCCATGCGGCACCGCCACGGGTGGCAGGTGCTCTCTGCTGCGCGGTAGCCACCAATGCTTCCTCGTCATCGTCCTCCACGTCGGGCATCCACTCATCCACACGCATATATCGCTGTGCACGGGCTACCGTTTCATCGGCAATCATATCGTTGAGCCACGCCACATCACTCACCGAGAGTTCGCCCGTAGCATCCACATCGGCCTGGATAAGACTGATTTGTCCGCCACGCACATCCAGCAGAGCCTGGGTGAGCAGTTCGCGGTCCTCAGCATCAATCTCTCCATCGGTATTGACATCACCATACGGATAGTCGATGGGTGCCTCCAAGTCGTAGGGAGTGAGTTCATTCAATATATAGCGTGCACGGGTCTCGAGCCACGATTTCATATTCTCGGCCACCATGTCATAGTTACCACCATCGCCCCACATCATGGCATTGTCCACAAACGAGCTGTTGGCAAAGGCCAGGTAGTCGTCAGCATAGTCGATATACTCCTCCAGGTGATTCTCCACGAAATCCTTCCATACGGCATAGTAGCGACGCTTGAGGAGGTCGCTTGCCTGCCACAGGTGCGAGAAGAACTTGTTACCCTTTCCGCCAACAAGGATATTAAAAATATTATCGGTAGGCGAAGAGGTACAATATTGGCGATTGCTCTCATAGCCATAGCTCCAGTCAAAATCCCAAGCGGGACCAAACACATAGGGGCTGCCCAATGCATTCAGGTTCTCCTTATATAGGAAGGTGCTCTTGGGGTGGTTGAGTTCAGCATTAAGCACCAACTCGTTCACAAACATGAAGCGAGCCAGCATATCGAGATCCACTAGACGCTCAAAGTTAGCCACATCAAACACCGCCGTTTCAAATCGGTTGAAGTCGGCCATCACCTGCGCCATATCCAGTACCGTTTTGCCTTCCGAGAAGTCAGGATCCTTGATGTTTACCGGCAGGCGGTAGCTATCAGAGTAGAAGCGATAAACCTCGTCATAGTACGTATCGAGTTCGAGGAACACCGCTGCCGACTCATCATCAATGTCGATACTATTGTTGGCCAGTCCCGTCTTCTGTGTGAAGATATAGCTTCCGCGATACATCCCATTCATATAGAGGTCCACAGGTATCACATCATTGGCACCTGCAGTGCCCACCATGCGTGCCGCCTTCATGGCCATGGGGTTACTCATCATCGAACCATGCTGTTTCTGCGCTATGAGGTTCCAGTTCTTACCCTTGGTGAGTCCGAAGGGTTTCACCGAACTGGCAAATTTCAGTCGGTAAGGATTCTTGGCATAGGGATCGCTGCTCCAGCTCGAGTTTCCACGTCCCTTGATCTGCACCGAGTCCTCAAAGTCGGGCCACACACCATTACCCTGTATGGTGATGAGCGCGTCGAGGTAGTAGTCCTTGCTCGACACCATGTAGCCACCATCAATCTCGATATCGATGCGCGGAACTGCCGGAGCATGGTCCGTGAGCCAGTCCACCTCCACGGCCACCTCGCGTCCCATCGGCACCATGCGATAGACGTAGCGGGCAGGCTGCAACAGTTCGGGCTGCTGTGTCATTCCCAGCACCTCGTAGAGTCTGAATTCGGCGATGCAGAGATAGTTCTTATAGGCCACCTGCGAAGCGGTGAATCGTACATAGCTATACGAGCCACCCAGTTCTATCGTGGGCGACTGGTAGCTGATGCCGTTGCCAGTAACCGGAAGCCCTGTCTCCTCATTGATTACTGCCACCTTGCGCCAGGCTGCCCCGTCATTAGAGGCCTCCACGGTCCACTCCAGCACGTTGTACTGGCTCGTGTTCGTGCGTCCCATATAGTAGAACTGCAGTGCTGTAAGCGGTTTGGTGAGAGCCACCGAGATATATACCTGTTTGCTGAGGTCCACCTCGTACACCTGATCGGCCGACCATGTAGAGTGGAAGATGGTCGAAGGCACGCCATCGAGCATCATGCCCAGCGACTCGCTCTCACGGCTCGTGGGAGCATTGGTCGAGAGCATCGCCTCGGTGAGTGCCACCTCACGGGTCGTCACCGCCGGGTCGCTCCACACCTCGTCGCTTACCTTCTCCATTGTGAAGCAACGATGTCCAGGCAGTGCAAGCGTGTAGGTCACCTCATCAGCAAAGCGCAAGCGCGACACGCCGCTCACCTGCAGCTGTCCGTTCACATACACCTCGGCCTCCTTGTTGTCGAGCTTATACGACGGAGTCAGCCACTTGCCTATGGCGCCCACCACCGCCTCCACCCTGTCGGGAGTCACGGTTGCATCCACATCACTGGCGAGCTGTTCGTTGAGTTTGTTGTCAAACTTGAAGTCGGTAAACTGTGGATATTCGGGAGCGTCCTCATTCACAGCATCCACCTGCTTCGCGGTCCACGAGCACACACTATCACTAACGAGCGTAAGCTGGTAGCCCTCGCCCGTCTTGTTCAGCGCCTTCACATACTCTTTCGGATAAGCCTCCACCGAGCCATCGGTGAAATACACATAGTAGCAGTCTCGTGCCTGTGCCACCAGCGAGGTGATGCACAAGCATGCCCACACGAGCGGAAATATCAGTATTCGTTTCATTTTCTTTTCTTGCATTTATAATGCAAAGATAATACAAACAAACGAATATATAAAGCTTTGCTTTATTATTTTAACGATTACGGGATTTAGGCTAATGGTGACAGGTTAGAGGTTAGAGGTTAGAGGTGATAGGTTAGAGGTTAAAGGTAAAAGGTTACCATCAACCCCTAACCCTTAACCTTTCACCATTAACCATTAACCCTTAACCTTTCACCATTAACCATTAACCATTAACCTTTAACCATTAACCATTAACCTTTCACCATTAACCATTAACCATTAACCTTTAACCCTTCACCGCAGCGAAGCAGCTTTCATCACCACTCCCACCCCATGCAGGCCATCCATCTTGAACACGAAGGGCGAGTCGCTATGCACATGGCGCAGCAAGGCACTCTCGTACTGAGCGGGCATGGCATCGAGGACTGCACGGTCGAACTTCTCGTGCGGGGTATGTCCGTCGATGGTGAGGTATCCCACGCCAAACGATGTCAGGTTTTGGAAGAAGTGCGTACCCTGCGAGGGTTCTATATGTCGACCATCGGCACTCACCTCGGCAATGAGGCGTACGGCAGAGATGTCGGCCCACTCCACGGGCACACCCAAAGCCTCATCGGAGCTACCCCAGCGCCCCTCACCCACAAGGATATAGCCGCGACCATCGGCTGCAAACTGACGATTTATCTCGGCTATCTCGGTCGCGATGGTGCGGTTGGAAGCCAATCCGAAAGCACCCGCCTTCAGGTAGATGATGTCGTGCACATCGGTAACGATACCGTTGCCCAGCGAGCGCGAAGAGTAGAGCAGCAGCTCCTCCTGCGGGATGGCAGTGAGGTCCTCCTCAATGCATTCGCGGGCACTCACGATGGGACGTATCTGTAGGGGATAGAAGATTCCCTTTAATGGACAATTGACAATTGATAATTGACAGTTACCCTCCGGATGGCTCTCTAAACCCTCAACTCTGAACTCTAAACTTTCACTTCCCGGACCAAATCGTACGGCAAACTCCACCTCCACGGGACGGCGCATCTCATTGGCACCATACTGCAACACGAGTTGCACGAGCTTGGCCAAGGGGAAGGCCTCGTAGCGCAGCACACCGGCAAAGGTCACGAGTTTGCGACCACGCATATGGGGCGTATCATAGATCATATCATCGTCGCGCACGTAGGTCGACGCTATCCAGTCGAGCACACCATCCACATCGGCCTGGCGCACCGAGAGTTTCACAAGGTCAAACGACTCGTCCACCGACACGGGACGGTTGGCCGCCTCGAGGTCGAGTGCGAGGAAGGTGCTCTGCGTCTCCTTCAGCGCTACCTGCGGTTCGCTGGTCTGCAGCACATGATCAGGATAAGCGGGCGATACGCGCAGCGACTTGCCGCCATCCACGATATGCTTACCCAGTCCGAGCGCCAGGTTCATCACACCCTCATCGGCCGTCTCCTCACCCACAGGATAGAAGTTGATCGAGCGTGCCACACCCGAACAGTGGGGGTAGAAGTAGTTGCCATGACGGTCGCCCACCACCTCCTGCAGGATGATAGCCATCTTCTCCTGGTCTATCACGTTACTCGTGGCACTCATATAGGCCTTCGAGCCGCTATAGTATACCGAGGCATACACACCCTTGATGGCATCAGCAATGTGCAGTGCCATGGCGCGAGGATCGTCGCGGTGAGGTATCATATAGGTGGCATACACACCCGCATAGGGCTGGTAGTGCGAGTCCTCGAGCAGCGACGATGAGCGCACGGCCACAGGGCCGCTCACCACCTCGCAGAAGGTCTGTATGTCGCTTATCAATTCATCGGGCAGGTCTGCCGCAAGGAAGGCTTGCAGGATGGTCTCGTCAGGAGCATCGGAGAGCGCCACCTGATACAGTGCGCCCGACTCCATGAAGTGGTCGAAGATATCGGTACACAGCACCAGTGTCTTGGGTATGCGCACCTCCACGTCGGGCAGCGATTCAAATACGGGATGCTTCTTCAGTATGTGATCCACGAAGGCAATACCACGGCCCTTGCCTCCGAGCGATCCCTCACCGATACGAGCAAAGTGCGAGAAGCGGTCGAAGCGGCCACGCAGATACTCGGCTACCACACCACGGTTCTTCATCCTGCGGTAGCGCACGATGGCATCGAAGATGAGCTGACGATGCTCCAGCACTCCTTCGTATTGATCCTGTGTGATGCGCTTGAGAAACTCCGACAGCGGGAACATGGCGCGTGAGCACAGCCAGCGCGAGATATGGTTGCGTTCCGTGTGATATACAAACGAGTCATCGGGGATGCTGAAGATATTGTCCTGCAGCTCCTTCAGGTTGTGTATGCGAGCCACCTCATCGCCCGTGCTCGGATTGCGGAAGATGAGATCACCGAATCCGAAGTGCTGCTCGATACGGTCGCGCAGGTCGAGGTTCATCTTCTTCGAGTTCTTGTCCACGAATCCCGCGCGCAGCTCGTCGGCCCAGATGTGATTGTCGCTCTCGCTCGTCTGCACGATGAGCGGCACAAACTCGTCGCAGCGACGTATCTCGCGCAGCAGGCGCACACCTGCATCGGCCACCTTCTCACCCCCTTCGATCATAGGGAAGCGCACGTCGGATATCACACCCAACGTATTGCCCGGGTAGCGGCTATAGAGCAGCCACGCCTCCTCGTAGTTACGCGCCAGCACAATCTTGGGACGACCACGCATGCGCAGCGTCGTCTGATGGGCATTGAGCGCCTCGGTGGCGAAGGCACGGCTCTGCTCCAACACATATTTATAGAGGTTGGGCAACACAGAGGAGTAGAAGCGGATGGAGTCCTCTACCAGCAATATCATCTGTACCCCACCCTCACGAATATCGTGGTCGAGGTTCATCTTATCCTCCATGAGCTTGATGATAGAGAGCAGCAGCTCGGTATTTCCCAGCCAGCAGAACACATACTCGAAGAGGCTCAGGTCCTGACGTTCCATGTAGCGGGTGATGCCGTGCGAGAAGGGCGTGAGCACCACGAGCGGTGTATCGGGGAAGCGTCCCTTGATACCGCGACCGATGTCAAACGCATCCGAGTTGTCTGTTCCCGGCATACATATCACCAGTTCGAATCGCATCTTCTCCAGCACCTGCGTAGCCTCCTCCTCGGTACTCACCTGCGTGAATCGGGGTGGGTAGCGCAAGCCCAGGCGAGTATACTCCTCGAAGATTTTCTCATCGATACGGCCATCGTCCTCGAGCATGAAGGCGTCGTACGGATTGGCCACGAGCAGCACGTTAAACACGCGGCGGGCCATCAGATTCACAAACGAGGTATCCTTCAAGAAGGGGTTAAACTTTGCCAAATGCTTCTCCATATCCTCAATTTTTACATCAAACTAAAAAATTTCGTGCCAAAGTTAGCGTTTTTCTTTAGAAACACTATATCTTTGCTATCGTTATTATTGTTTATACATAGTATTAACTAAAAAAAATGCATTGTCATGAAGATTAATGAAATTATTCAGGATCTTGAACGCAAGCACCCGAACGAGCCGGAGTATATCCAGGCAGTCACTGAGGTTTTACATTCTGTAGAAGAGGTTTACTACCAGCACCCCGAGTTTGAGAAAGCCAAAATCATCGAGCGCATGGTAGAGCCCGACCGCATCATCACCTTCCGCGTCACATGGGTCGACGACAAGGGCGAGGTGCAGACCAACCTCGGCTATCGTGTGCAATACAATAATGCCATTGGCCCGTACAAGGGCGGTCTCCGCTTCCACGCATCGGTGAACCTCAGCATCTTGAAGTTCCTCGGCTTCGAGCAGACCTTCAAGAACGCCCTCACCTCACTCCCCATGGGTGGCGGTAAGGGAGGATCGGACTTCTCACCCCGTGGCAAGAGCCAAAACGAGATCATGCGCTTCTGTCAGGCCTATATGACCGAACTGTGGCACAACCTCGGCCCCGACACCGACGTGCCTGCCGGTGACATCGGCGTGGGCGGTCGCGAGGTAGGCTACCTCATGGGTATGTATAAGAAGCTCACCCGCGAGTGCACAGGTGTGATGACTGGTAAGGGTCTCGACTTCGGTGGTTCGCTCATCCGTCCCGAGGCAACAGGCTTTGGCGGACTCTATTTCGTAAATCAGATGCTCGCCACACGCGGCCTCGACATCAATGGCAAGACCGTGGCCATCAGCGGATTCGGTAACGTAGCATGGGGCGCAGCCCTCAAGGCCACCGAGCTGGGTGCCAAGGTTGTCACCATCAGCGGCCCCGACGGCTATGTATACGATCCCGAAGGTATCAGCGGCGAGAAGATTGAGTATATGCTCGAGTTGCGCGACTCAGGCGACGATATCGTAGAACCCTACGCAGAGAAATACCCCTCGGCTACCTTCTACCCCGGTCGCCGTCCTTGGGAGCAGAAGGTCGACATCTGCCTCTGCTGCGCCACACAGAACGAGCTCAACGGCGAGGATGCACAGCACATCATCGACAATGGCGTCATCTGCGTGGGCGAGATCTCTAACATGGGATGCACCCCCGAGGCTATCGAACTCTTCCTCGAGCACAAGATGCTCTATGCACCCGGTAAGGCTGTGAATGCAGGTGGTGTAGCTACCAGCGGACTCGAGATGAGCCAGAACGCCTGCCACATCTCATGGAGCGCTGCCGAGGTCGACAAGAAGCTGCAATACATCATGTACTCTATCCACGAGCAGTGCGTGAAGTATGGCCGCCAGCCCGACGGCTACATCAACTACGTCAAGGGAGCCAACATCTCAGGCTTCATGAAGGTGGCTAACGCCATGCTGGCACAAGGTATCTACTAAGCCTTATATAAACAACGAACGATACGGAGGATTCACGCAATCCTCCGTATTTTTTTGGTATCATTATGCTCATTCCCACTTTTTTTGTACTTTTGTAACCTATGTATCTAGAACTGATAGGCACACTCGTAGGATTGGTATACCTCTGGCTCGAATACCGCGCCAGCATATACCTGTGGATAGCCAGCATCGTCATGCCGGCCATCTACATCTTCGTATACTACGATGCGGGACTCTATGCCGACTGTGGCATCAACGTATACTACCTCGGTGCCGCCCTCTACGGATGGGCCGTGTGGCGCTACGGAGCCAAGGGAAGCAAGCAAGCCGAATACCCCATCACACACATCCCCACAAAACAGATCCTTGCCGCCACCACCGTGTGTGCCATAGCCCTCGTAGCCATAGCCTGGCTGCTGATGCGCCACACCGACAGCGATGTGCCCTGGTGCGATGCCTTCACCACGGCGCTGAGCATCATCGGCATGTGGATGCTGGCACGCAAGTACCTCGAGCAGTGGTGGGTGTGGATGGTGGTCGACGTGGTGTGCGTGGGACTATATATCTACAAGGGACTCTACTTCACCGCCGCCCTCTATGCGCTCTATGCCGTGGTGGCCGTGATGGGATGGACCAACTGGAAAAGACTAATGAAAAGACATGCTTGATATCGATGCTGTAATACTTGCCGGGGGCGACTACCCTACCGCCCCACTGCCCACGCAGATCCTGCGTGAGGCCCCCTATGTGGCCTGCTGCGATGGCGGAGCCAACGAATACATCGCTCGCGGCTTCATGCCCCACATCATCATCGGCGACGGCGACTCGCTCGCCCCCACCTACCGGGAACAGTATGCCCACTTGGTGCACCACAACCCCGACCAGGAGACCAACGACCAGACGAAGGCCGTGCAATACCTCCACGCCCAAGGCATGCGCCGCATCGCCATTGTAGGAGCTACGGGAAAGCGCGAAGACCACACCATAGGCAACATCGCCCTACTCATGGAATACATGCGTATGGGACTCGAGGTACGCAGCTATACCGACCACGGCGTGTTCATCCCCTGCCGCGGCACACACACCTTCGCCTGCCATCCAGGCCAGCAGGTATCCATCTTCAACTTCACCGCCCAAGGCCTGCGTGCCCAGGGCCTCGCCTACCCCCTCTACGACTTCACCACCTGGTGGCAAGGCACGCTCAACAGTTGCACCGCCACCTCATTCACCATCGAAGCCGAAGGGGAGTACCTCCTGTTTTTAGCGCAGTGACACAAAGCCATCAGTGAGTTGACAAATCTTTCAATGACCTTAAACTCCATTATCCCTACCAAGAAACACACCATGAAAACACTAAGGACTCTACTGCTCATCGTAATGACATGCAGCCTCAGCAGCTATGCACACGCACAGTTGCACTATACCTTCAACTGCCGCGACTACGTATCCACCGACGACAACCGTGCTCCACAAAGCAAGTTTGCCTACGACGACGAAGCCAACACCTTCACCATCAACGGCAACACAGGTACCAACAACATCGCTTTCGAGATGAACGATGCCATTGGTGGCAAATACTACATTACCAACGAGGAAGAGTGGTTTGTAGTGGAGGGCACCAACCTGAGAGCGGGTAATGCCAGCAATGCCGCCATCTGGTGGTTCAATGGTTTCAACAACAATGGCTCCGTCTGCCCAGTAGAGCATATCGTAGACAATGGTGACACGAAACTCTTCGTGTGGAACACACGCACCAACAGTCTGCTCAACCCCAACATGAACTTCGCCAATCCGCGCATTGTAATCAGCAACAATGGTAGTGGCTTCATCCACGCCATGGGCCTTACGGCCGCTTCGGGCACAAAGGCTATCATCAACAACATCAACTACTATAGCAGCTACACGGCAGCAGTGCGCTACCCCAACCTGCTACCGACCTTAGGATACACCGCCGAGAGCCTGACAGCCGAGGTGAAGGCCAAGGTGGTCGAAGCAGTGGCCAAAGCCGAGGACAAGAACCCCGTAGCCGAGTCTACACTGGCAACACTCATCGCCAAGGTGAAGACCCAAATGGAAGCACTGGGCGCTACTGACTACGCCGCAGCCGTGGAAATATTGCTACAGTTGCGTGAGAGCACGGAGCAATACGATACGTTGCACCCTACCGTTAGCTATAGCACCACTACAGATGGCATCGTGGCTCGCTACAACGAGCAGTACATACGCATCACTTTCCACTCCGATGATGTGGTGAGGGTATACAAGACATACGGCACTGACCATACCCAAAAGAGGAGCATCAGCATCACGCAGGAGCCGATGCAGGCCCCCGAGTTCACAGTGAGCGAAGAGGGCAGCATCGTGATGCTCACAGGCCAAAGCCTGAAGGTTGCGTACGACATGTACAAGAGCACGGTATCGGTAATACGCCTTGCCGACGGCGAGGTGATGATAGCCGAAAAGGCAGCGTCGACCTTCACCCCACGCAAGGACGGACCGCACGACAGCTATACGGTGACCGGACACTTCCTGCTCGACGACGATGAATATATCTTCGGCATGGGACAGATACAGGATGGCAACTTGAACCTACGCGGACAAGCATACCATCTCGAGATTGCATCGCTCAAGGTGGTAATCCCCTACTTCCAATCAAGCAAGAACTATGCTTTTTTCTGGGACAACTATTCACCCACAGAGTTTCTTGACGGGGCTGAAGGCATGCAGTTCTCATCCACCGGCACCGAGGTAGACTACTACATCATCGTGGGCAACACCCCCTCCGAGGTGCTCTCGCTCGAGCGCCAGCTCACAGGCAAGAGCCCCATGCCTGCCCTGTGGAACTTTGGCCTCTACCAAAGCCGCCAGCGCTATATGAGTGCACAAGAGGTGATGGAGGTGGTGCAGAAATACCGCGAGCTACAGGTGCCGCTCGACTGCGTCGTGCAGGATTGGCAGTACTGGGGCGACAATGCGCACTGGAATGCCATGGAGTTCCTCAACCCCACCTATGCCAACTATCAGGAGATGATTGACTATGTGCATGCCAACAATGCCAAGATCATGATCTCTATATGGTCAAACTTCGGTCCTTCGACCAAGCCCTTCAAGGAGATGCAGGCAAAAGGCCACCTGATGACTGGCGACTCGTATCCCTTCGGCTCGGGCGTACGCCCCTACGACCCCTGGAGCAGCGAGGCACGCGACATCTACTGGAGATACCTCTATGAGGGTATCGCCAGCAAGGGTATCGATGCCTATTGGATGGACTCTACCGAACCTGACTACGCTCCGCTCAATGGCGATGCCGACTTTAACTTCCTCACGGGTTGGGGCAAGACATGGCGTTCGATGCGCAACACCTTTCCTCTGGCGGCAGTGAGTGGCGTGCACGATCACCATCGCGCCGTAGAGAAGGATGGCAACACCACACTCACCGGCAAGCGCGTGAGCATACTCACCCGTTCGGCATTCCTCGGCCAACAGCGCTATGGCGCCAACACCTGGAGCAGCGATATCGTGGCAAATTGGAGCACACTGGCCAATCAGATACCTGCAGCGCTCAATTTCTCGGCCTGCGGCATCCCCTATTGGAACAGCGATACGGGCGCCTTCTTCGGTGGCAACACCGGTGATGCAGGATGGCGACGCCTCTTCATGCGCTGGGTACAGTTCTCATGCTTCTGCCCCATGATGCGTATCCATGGCGACGGCAACTGGCGCGAGATATACCAGTTCGGCTCGGCACACGACGGCGTCGGCGACTACGACCAGTTCGCCAAGTACATCAAGCTGCGCTACCGACTATTGCCCTACCTCTACTCCACAGCCTGGCAGGTGAGCAAGCACGACCAGACCTTCATGCAGGCATTGCCCCTGGCCTTTGCCGATGACCGCGACGGATACGACGTGAAGGACGAATACATGTTTGGCCACTCATTCCTCGTGGCACCCATCATACAGGACGCAGCCACCTCACGCGAAGTATACCTTCCCAAGGGTGCTCTGTGGACCGACTTCTGGACGGGCCAGCTCCTTGAGGGCGGACAGCATGTGACCAAGACCGCACCCGTAGACATCATACCGCTCTACGTACGTGCCGGCAGCATCATACCCTGGGGCCCCGACGTACAGTATGCCACCGAGAAACCCTGGGACGATATGGAGGTCAGAGTATACCCCGGCGCAGACGGCACCTTCACCCTCTATGAGGACGAGAACGACAACTACAACTACGAGAACGGGCAATACACTGAGATACCCTTCACCTGGAACGATGCCACCAACACCCTTACCATAGGTGCCCGCACGGGCAGCTTCGAGGGCATGCTCACCAAGCGCACCTTCCGACTCGTCAAGGTATCTACACGCCGCGGCACAGGCGACGCCCACACAGAGCATATCAGCTACACCGTCACCTACGACGGTACCGAGCAGCAGGTGGTGCTCGATGGCGACGATCAGCCCGTAACCCTTACCGACATCACCAACCACTACATCACCAACCCCAGCTTCGAAGCCGACGGGCGCACCTCTACTAAGGTAAACCCCAAGGGATGGACTGTAGTGAGTCCTACAGCATGGTGGGGCGTAAACCGCGGTGGCGGAAGCGGCGACCCCATCGCTACAGATGGCGAGTACATCTTCGGTGTATGGGATAGCAGCAATACCATCACATCGAAAATATCACAGAGCGTAACCTTACCCAACGGAAGATATCTGCTCACAGTAGACATCCATGCACCGAACCGCGGCACCAGCAGCATCCGCCTAGGCAAGCAGCGCCTATTCGCTGGCGATAGCACAGCCTATATGCGCAACCAGATTATGGTTGTGGGTACCGACGACATGGCCCCTCTACAGACCATCGGGCTGACCTTCACCATATCGAATGAGCACGCCACACTCCCCATCGGAGTTGCTACCGACGGAGCCCCCGTAGACACATGGTTCAAGATCGATAACTTCCGACTCTACGCCATCGGCGACTACGATGTGCCCGATGGCATCGTTGTCCCCCATACCCCAAGGGCACCCGGTATCGCATACGACCTACAAGGGCGTCGCCTCAACAGACTGTCGACACAACAGCGAGGCATCGCCATCATTGACGGCAAACTGGTAATAGAACGATAAAAGACATTGGTAACAACATAGCAACAACACTAACTTAACACAAAAGAATATTATGAAGAATTTCACTTTTTTTAGCCCTACCTATTTCGTTTTCGGTAAGGATGAGGAGAACTCTGCAGGCAAGTATGTCAAGCGTTTTGGCGGTTCAAAGGTTCTGATCCATTACGGCGGCGGAAGCGTGGTTCGCTCGGGTCTGCTTGATCGCGTCAAGGCCTCTCTGACCGCTAATGACATTGCGTTTGTTGAGCTGGGCGGTGTTCTGCCCAACCCCCGAAGCGGACTGGTTTACCAAGGCATCGAGCTGTGCCGCAAGGAGAATGTCGACTTCGTCCTGGCTGTTGGTGGCGGAAGCACCATCGACTCAGCCAAGGCAATTGCAGCCGGCGTTGTATACGAGGGAGATTTCTGGGATTTCTACATGGGCAAGCCCGTCACCAAGGCACTGCCTGTAGGCACCATCCTCACCATTGCCGCTGCCGGCAGCGAAGGCAGCCCTGACTCTGTCATCACCAAGGAAGAGGGCATGCTGAAGCGCGGCGCCTCGGGCGAAGCCTACCGCCCCGTGTTCTCCATCCTGAACCCCGCGCTGACTCAGACGCTGCCCGCCTATCAGACCGCCTGCGGTGTTACCGACATCATGGCCCATCTGTTCGAGCGTTACTTCACCAACACCCAGGATGTAGAGGTCACCGACCGTGTCATCGAAGCATTGCTGATGACCATGATCAATGAAGCCCCCAAGGTGATCGAGAACCCCGACGACTATCAGGCAAGAGCCAATATCATGTGGGCCGGCATGCTGGCACACAACAACTGCTGCGGCGTAGGCCGTGAGCAGGACTGGTCAAGCCACGATATGGAGCACGAGCTGTCAGCCCTCTACGATTGTGCCCACGGTGCCGGCTTGGCAGTTGTCTTCCCAGCCTGGATGGAGTATACCATGCAGCACGACGTGATGCGCTTTGCCCAGCTCGCTAACCGCGTATGGGGCTGCGCCATGGATTTCCAGCATCCCGAGCGCACTGCCAAGGCAGGTATTCAGGCCTTCCGCAGCTTCCTCAAGTCCATCGGCATGCCCCAGACCCTGACCGAGTTGGGTGGCAAGGAGGAGGATATTCCCTATCTGGCCCATACCGCAGCCTATGGCAACGAAGGCAACGGATGCCTGGGCCGATTCGTCGAACTCAAGGAAGAAGATATCGCAAACATCTACCGACTCATGCTGTAACGTCATCGGAGCATACTACGAAAAAAACGAATAGGCCAAAGTGGTCTATTCGCTTTTTGTTTGTATACTTAGTCTATTTTTACAAAATATTGAGTTATTCGTCCAATACTTGTACCATAATCTGTCGTCACAATCATTTCGTCAGCATCAATTATCTGAACATTAGCTCTAACATAGAATCTATCTCCATCATATTTATACGAAAGCATATTCGTTACATTATTGAATGTAAACACGCCATACGATCTTATGTAATCAGGCATATATGTTCTTATCAATGTCCCGTCAGTTCGAAACTCCAACAGTTGATAGTATGCCCCACTAGATAATTTATCATATCTATCAGTTGTTCCATCTGCATCCGATATAGTACCAGAAACCATACCCCACTCTCCAATGATAGAAAACGGCTGTTCTTTCTCGTCACTACAAGAAGTGAATAAAAGGATTGAAGCGAAAAGAACAACAAGCGAAAATAGACTCTTCTTCATAGTATTTATATTTTTTATATGTTTAACTTCTTTGGTTGCGAAGAAACGACATACCAAAGAGATATACAAGATATTATTTAACAAAAATCATCCATTACATCACCGCCCATCCATTCTTTTCCCTGAGCCAATGTAAAATATTTAATTGCTCCATCTAAAGAATAGAATGTACTATAAGCAGAATGGATATAGTATTCATTTTCATATGTAATTTCAGCCATAGCCCACCGTTTAATAGAATCCTCACCATTATCTGTAACAATCCATAATTTTTGTTTGTCTGATGAAATGGCAAAATCGACAATCTTTCCTACAGAATATTTATTATTGCAAAAAATCTTATTCTTCCCCAAGTTCTCATAATACTCTAAAATCGCATCTGAATTCACTTTGTAGGGACATAGAGGAAACTCAGTAGGTGTTCTCCAATTTTTCTGTAAAGCATTTTCTGTCAACGACTCAGTAAACCCGATTCTCCAAGTTTCAACTTCATCCGAAGCCTTTTTGATATTTTTTTCGCCTATTTCAGACGACTCGATGGATGGAATGTATGGTTTATAAATCCACTCTCCAATCTTAATCCCAGTAGGTTCTTCCTTATTAGGTTTAACTGCCCAACTCATCACACGTTCGTACGCATTTTTTGCTTCTTCGCTACTGACCGTACGCATCCACATAACATCTTGATTCATCCCTGCCAAGTCACGAATACAACTAGGATCATCGATAAATTTTTGAATATCACCACCACATAGATATTCTATTCTTTTTCTCGTTATAGGATTGTTTAGCGCATTCTCCAACCTAGTAAGCCATCTCAAATTCTCTATTCTATTATTACATCGGTTTGTGTCGATATGGTCTACTACATATATTTTCGAATCGTAAACACCATGGAAAGCAGAGGCCACAATGATATGTATTCTGTGGCTTCCATGCATCATGTATCCATTTGCAGCATTCTTTATCCCAAAAGTCCAATAGTTGTCAAGCGTTCTTGGCTTTGAAGGATTTTTCGGATGGCGAAAGACAGCTCCATTGTCGCGAACAGAATACTTCTCATCTTTATAAATGTATTCTCTAATTTCAGAGAATTCGTCAATGATACTTCTTGTAGTCATATTATGAGATTCTAAACTGTGTATGCAACTCAAATGCGAAAGCCAAGGTCTCTCGCCATTCTTCTTCGGTCTTGTAGTCTAGTTTGATGTTTAAACTTCTATTTCGATGCACAAGGTTGGTCAGCAGTTCTACTTCTGCTCCTTTAGCATTCCTCATCAGCTCCACCGGTAATTGAGGATTTTTACCAAAGCGTTCATCAAAGGTGTCTCCAATAGTGAAAGATATTATATAGCTAGGCAATAGGAAGTCTGGAACTGGGCAGTCTGGTTCATCAGGCAAACTACCCGAGATGATGGTATCATCCTTACCCATTTCTCGCAAGATATTAGGTACGACTTTGTAGAATTGAGCAATCGCCTTATCTCTTGCCATTTCATCCTCTTCATCAATAAGACTTAGGTCATTGGCCAAATCTTGGAAGAAATTGTGATTCAACACCTCTGATATGCGTTTCAATAATATAGTATCAATCTTACTACGTTTGAAGATATTATACACATTGTTTCTTTGGCAACAGATCTTATCTGCAAAATCGTTGACATGCATTTGCTTGCGAACTTCCATTTCTATGAGCGTTCCAATAGTTTTCTTCATATCATTATGCTTTTTAAGTTTAACGCTACAAAGGTAGAGAGTATCGTTTGTTGCACAATAGAATTAGTGTATCATCTTTTTGTACATTTTCAGCGCAGCTTAAAATAGTAAGTAATAGTTCCGGTCTGATTTTCAAGACCATCAACCTTATTGAATCGTGCGCGCTTGGCTGCATCCTCGGCCGCTTGTCGCAGCTCAGAGTTAGTAGTATTGGTGCGAAGATTAATGCTGGTAGCTATCACATTACCTGCGGGATTTACAGTGATATTTACTACTACGCGTCCCTCGTCATGTGTCATATTGGAAGGTACAGGCAAACCGCCACCGCTAATGCTACGTCCGTTGAGATCAAAGGTCCCTTGAACACAGATGTCACTAGCACGGGGTACTTCCACCTCCTCATTGGTTTTCATATTGCTAAACTTATTCCATGGCGAGGTAGCTTTGTAGCTATCAATGACGCTTGGCGACACATGCAAGACGGCAATACCTAGATTCGATCCATCAAAGGCATTAGGTTTTGCCGAAGGCACGTTTTCGGCGTAGCAATAAATATCCTTAAGCAAAGGACAGAAGGAAAAAGCTGAGAACTCGATTGTTTCTAATCCGTTAGGAAGCACAATGGCTGTAACACATTGGCAATTGTAAAATGCATTGCTCCCGATACTCTTCACCCCTTCGGGGATAATGACGGAACGTAACATATGACATGAAGAAAATGCATTATTACCAATGCGTGTCACTCCTTCAGGAATGATGATAGAACCAAGCGAACTACAAGAAGCAAACGCATTATTGCCGATGCTCGTCACCACATACTTCACTCCGGCATGCGTCACCATTTCGGGAATCACTAAGTCGCCGCTATATTTTGTAGCACTTGATGTAACTTCGGCCGTTTTACTTTCTCGTGTAAGGTTATACCAAATACCGTTAATCTCTACTTGTGCACTGGCCAAGACTGGCAGTATTGCTGCAAAAATGAATAGTAACTGCTTCTTCATGGTGTATCTTGTTTATATCGTTTGCGTTGTGCAAATGTAGTCATTTTATCTTGCTAAGACTAAAAAAAATGCGAAATATGTTTAGAAAGATACATCCAATTTTAAGCTATGGCATTAGCATGTATATAACAGCGCTTTACCCTAACTCATCCCCTCCCCCATCACCACATCCGCCAGGTCGAGCCCTGCGCGGCGGGCTTCGTCGTGGTTCATCAGGTCGTAGTACCAAGTGGGGATGTGCAGGCGGGTGCCGAGGGTGCGGTTCATCTCCACGGCACGGGCGTACCAGTCGGTCAGGGCATCGGCATCGGGGTACACCTCTACGTCGTATCCGATGAGGGGCTGCAGCATCGACTCCTTGAAGCCCTGCTTGCCGCCCGTGGCGAGCCACAGCTTGTCGGGGCAGAGGAGACTGAGGATGAGGGCGGTCTTCTCGCTTTCGACAAGGGCGGCCCCCTCTATCTCCCCCAAGGGGGAGTACTCAGGCATCGCGGTCTTCCCCCCTTGGGGGGACAAGAGGGGGGCCAGATGTAACCCAAACAGACATTGCGGTACAATGAGGTCGGTGGGCTCGCCATAGATACGCATGCGGTGTGCCCAGTTGACAGGAAACCCCTGCTCCTTCACGCGATGCCCCGTGAGGGGATTGTATTGCATGGCTTTGCCCGTGTGTACGCGCCCCTGCTCGTCGATCTGCCACCAGAGGGTGGCACCGTCGGGTGTGCCGCCTACATGGTAGCGCTCGAGGGCGGCATCGACCTGCTCACGAAGAAACTTGGTGCGTAGCCAGGTGGCCAAGTGGTGCCCCCACGGCAGCGACTGATTCATGGAGCGGTGCATCTTATTGTAAAACTCCTCTGCCTCTCGCTGATTGTTTGGTTCCTCACGCGAATCTCGCAAATCTCGCGAAGGTTGCATCGCAGAAGGCTCGCAGCTTGTCGGCTGTGCCGAGTGCTGTCGCGGTACAATTCGCGAGTGCAACGACGCGAACTTCGCGTGATTAGCGAGATTCGCGTGAGAAATACAATTCATATAATCTGATTTTTCGCGTCTTTCGCGTGATTTGCGTGAAACAAAATCCTCCGTGCGGGCTACTTTTCTCGGCGGCAGATGATACCCGCAGTTGGAGAGGCGGTTGCAGCGACCGCAGCGCTTGTCGTCCACAGGCTGCATGGTCACGGTGTCTATGTAGGGCGAGAACTTGCCCTTGCGTCCACAGTCAGGACAGGTGGTGTTCCATTCGCGGTGTGCCTTGCACTCGCGGTAGGTGGCGAGACGATAACGGTGCATTTGATTTATGATTTGTGATTTATGATTTATGAAACTAAGTTCGCTGGCCATAGGGAAAAGCAATTGTGAATTATGATTTATGATTTATGATTTGTGATTTATGAAACTAAGTTCGCTGGCCATAGGGGAAAGCAATTGTGAATTGTGAATTATAAATTATCAATTATCAATTGTCAATTGTCAATTATCAATTATCAATTATCCATTATCAATTATCAATTATCAATTCCCGCGAGTTTCCGCCATTCCGCCAATCCGCCACTATATATATATTATACGTCGATGCGGCGGTAATGACCTCGCGAAACTGACGCTACGACATTGGTTTTCTGCCATATAGTGAGGTAGCGTTCGATGGTGCGCACAGCCACGCTAAATTCTCCACCGACACGCACCGCATCGGCTCGGGTGAACTCATGAGGCAGTCGGGCGAGCACCTCTTCGGGCTTCGTGGGTGTGGTCACAGCCTCCGCATCATCGTAACGCACGAGTCGGCGGTAGAGGTGCATGGTCTGCTGCACGCTCCAGTAGGCGATGAAGAGCACGGTATCGATGTCGTCATCATCGATGGTGATGGCGGGCTCGGCCAGGGCCTCCAGCCATGAGCCGCACTGCTCATAACGTCGCATGAGTGCTACCTGCAGCATGAGGCGCTTGGCATCGAGGTGACGGCGACGCACGGCAGGCACGATGTCCTGATGGCCGTAGAGGAAGAAGAAGTGGTCGTTCATCCGTGCCATCACGCGGTTAATGTAGCGGCTCTGGTGCTCGCTGAGCGCGAGGGTCACCTTGGTCTGCGAAGAGTCGAAGCGGCGCAACGCCTCGTAGAGCTGCGTAGCGGTGTCGGCCGTCTCACGCAGGGTGCTGTTGAAGCGGTGTGCTTCAGCGTCGGTCAGCTCATCTATCCAGGGCAAGGCAAAGGGCAGCTCCACGAAGAGCATACGCGAGGCCAGACCATCCTCCACCGAAGGGATGAACTGGCGGATGGCACCCATCGTACCGCTGAGCAGCATGGCCAGTCGGGGGCGGTGCACGATGGTGTCCTCATCGTCGGTCTTACGGCCACGGTGGATGGGTTCCTCGTGGTAGCAGTTGAGGATGTAGTGTACGAAGTCGCCATGCTTGGTTCGGTTGGCCGAGATGGTGGTGAGCAGCTCCTCCGACATCAGCAGCGAGGGGTAGGGTTCGTTGCCCTTGAGGCGCAGCACGAAGTCGGCCGACGAGGTGTCGGCAGGGATCTCCAACGAGCGGCGCAGGGGTTTCTTGGGGCGCTGCAGTCCCTCGGGAGCACGACGGCCCGTGGGCTGCACCTCCTTGCGGTCGGCAAAGTGGCACTTGAGGTTCTGCTTGTAGGCCTCCAGGTCATAATCGTACTGCTGCAGGGCATGTTCGCTCTCCTCGATACGGTGGCGGTCCACCGCCTCGAACAGCGTGCGCAGGTCGCTGATGTTACCCTTACCCGCACCGCTCGTACCGTAGTGGATGACCATCACAGCGGGCGATACCAGACGCTTGCCATGGCGCACATAGCTGTTGGGCATGAGGGCACTGGTAAGGGCAAAGAGGGCGGTGGCCTGTGAGGTCTTCAGAAAGGGCGCATCGTAGAGGTCGGTCACGGCGGTGTAGTAGCGCGGCAGGCGAGCGATGACTTCGGCTGGCAGGGGTGGCAGCATCTCGCCACCCACGTCGTCGCGCACGAGGTGGGCAAAGTAATTGCTGTCGGGAACGAGGTCCGAAAAGTACTCTTCAACGAAGCGTGAGATGGTCGGTGCGTTTTCCGTTGGTGTGTTGATGAGCTGCAGTACATCGGTGTTAATCATTTGATTGTCATTCATATCGGTCGAGTTTTAAGGTTTGTGCATCAATAAACATATATATAGTGGCGGAATGGCGGAATGGCGGAA
>JAFZFZ010000059.1 GCA_017557005.1 Bacteroidaceae bacterium
CAACAACCTCTTTCACTCCGAGCCCGATGGCCGCGAACCTTACACCGTAGTCATCCCTCCCCCCAACGTGACGGGCGTGCTCCACATGGGACACATGCTCAATAATACGATTCAGGACATCCTCGTGCGCCGTGCCCGCATGCTCGGAAAGAACGCTTGTTGGGTGCCCGGTACTGACCACGCCTCTATCGCTACCGAAGCGAAGGTGGTGAAGAAACTCGCCGAGCAGGGCATCAAGAAGAGCGACCTCACCCGTGAGGAGTTCCTCAAGCATGCTTGGGAGTGGACCGACGAGCATGGTGGCATCATCCTGAAGCAGTTGCGCAAGCTGGGTGCTTCGTGCGACTGGGACCGCACAGCCTTTACCATGGACGAGAAGCGCAGCGAGAGCGTTATCAAGGTATTCGTAGACCTCTACAACAAGGGACTCATCTACCGCGGACTCCGCATGGTAAACTGGGATCCCAAGGCGCAGACAGCGCTCTCAAACGAGGAGGTTATCTATAAGGAGGAGAAGAGCAAGCTCTACTATCTGAAGTATTATGTCTCTACTTTGGAGAACTCGGAGATCTCGGAGAACTCGGAGGGCTTGGTGGTGAGAAAGGACGACAAGGGCTACTATGCAGTAGTGGCTACCACACGTCCTGAGACCATCATGGGTGATACCGCGATGTGTATCAACCCCAAGGATCCGAAGAACACTTGGCTTAAGGGTCAGAAGGTGATCGTGCCTCTCGTAGGTCGCGAAATTCCCGTCATCGAGGATCGCTACGTGGATATCGAGTTCGGTACAGGTTGCTTGAAGGTGACTCCCGCTCACGACACCAACGACTACATGCTCGGTAAGAAGCACAACTTGGAGACTATCGACATCTTCAACCCCGACGGCACACTCAGCCCCGAGGCTGGCATGTATGTAGGCATGGACCGCGTGGAGGTGCGCAAGCTCATCGCTAAGGACCTCGAAACTGCAGGTCTTCTCGAGAAGGTAGAGGATTATGACAATAAGGTGGGCTACTCAGAGCGTAATGCCGACACTGCCGTTGAGCCTCGTCTCTGTATGCAGTGGTTCCTCCGCATGCAGCATTTTGCTGACATCGCATTGCCTCCTGTAATGAACGACGAGTTGAAGTTCTACCCCACAAAGTATAAGACTACCTATAATAACTGGTTGGAGAACATCCAAGACTGGTGCATCAGCCGTCAGCTCTGGTGGGGTCACCGCATTCCCGCTTTCTTCCTCCCCACAGCAGAAGGCGCTGAGGAGAAGTTCGTGGTTGCTGAGACCATCGAGGAGGCTGTAGCATTGGCCCAGAAGATGGAGGGTTATGAGAATATCACCGCTGCCGAGCTTCGTCAGGACGAGGATGCTCTCGACACTTGGTTCTCATCATGGTTGTGGCCCGTATCATTGTTTGATGGTATCAACAATCCCGACAATGCTGAACTCAACTACTACTATCCCACTGCTGACCTCGTGACAGGTCCGGATATCATCTTCTTCTGGGTGGCACGTATGATCATGGCGGGTTACGAGTATAAGGGCGACATGCCTTTCAAGAATGTATACTTCACTGGTATCGTGCGCGACAAGTTGGGCCGTAAGATGTCGAAGAGTCTCGGAAACTCTCCCGACCCGCTCGATCTCATTGCTCAATATGGTGCCGACGGAGTACGTATGGGTATGATGCTCTGCGCTCCTGCTGGTAACGACATCCTCTTCGATGATGCACTCTGCGAGCAGGGCCGTAACTTCAATAATAAGATCTGGAATGCCTTCCGCCTCGTTAAGGGTTGGAACGTAGATGCTACTATTGCTCAGCCCGAGGCTGCACGCTTGGGTTGCGAGTGGTTTGACGCTATGCTCACCAAGACAGCTCTCGAGGTCGACGACCTCATGGGCAAGTATCGCTTGAGTGAGGCCTTGATGGCTGTATACCGTCTCTTCTGGGACGAGTTCTCAAGCTGGTATCTCGAGATTGTGAAGCCCGCGTATGGTTGCGCTATCGACAAGCAGACCTACGACGCTACTCTCCACTACTTCGATGCACTGCTTCGCTTGCTCCACCCCTTCATGCCCTTCATCACCGAAGAGTTGTGGCAAGCTATCGAGGAGCGTAACGCTGGCGAGAGCATCATGACACAGAGCGTGAAGATCTTTGCTGACAAGTACGACGAGCAGCTCATCGCCGATGTAGAGACCGCCAAGAGCATCATCAGTGGTGTGCGCACCATCCGCTTGCAGAAGAACATCGCACAGAAGGAATTGCTGACACTTGAAGTGGTGGCCCCCCTCTCATCCCCCCTTGGGGGGAAGACCCCGACAGCAGCATCCCTCCCCCATGGGGGAGGCCAGGTGGGGGCCCCTATCATTCTCAAGATGGGTAACCTCGAGGCTATCAACGTGGTTGAAGCTAAGAGCGACGGCACCTCTTCATTCATGGTAGGTACTACTGAGTATGCTGTGCCTCTGGGTAGCCTTATCGATGTTGAGGCTGAGGTGGCTAAACTGCAGGCTGAACTCACCTATCTCGAAGGCTTCCTCAATTCAGTAATGAAGAAGCTCTCTAACGAGCGCTTCGTAAGCAATGCCCCCGAGGCTGTAGTTGCTGCTGAACGTAAGAAGCAGGCCGATGCCGAGAGCAAGATTGCAGCTATCAAGGAAACGATTACGAAATTTACCATTTAACTAATTACAATTTACAATTGATTTGACAATTTGACTATTTGGCCAATGACAATGCCGCGATATTGAAATAGCAAATTACATATTCGCCCACTAAATAGTAAATAGTAAATTGTCAAATTGTAAATCAAAAAGATGAACAAGAAAACCCTAATCCCTATAATTGCCGTAGCCGTGCTCCTCATCGGAGCACTGGCATTCCTCGGCGTCCGTCTCAGCAAGGCCAATAAGGCCAATGAGGAGATGGTGCAGCTCTTTGAGTTGGAGAAGGAGGAGATGGAAAGCGAGTATAGCACCTTCGCTACACAGTACGACGAGATGCAGATACTCATCAGCAACGACTCGCTTGTAGCTCAGCTTGAGCGCGAGAAGCTGCGCACTCAGCAGTTGCTGGAGGAGTTGCGTGCCACTAAAGCAAGCAATGCTGCGGAGATTGCCCGATTGAAGAAGGAACTGAAGACCGTGCGTGCAGTGATGCGTAGCTATGTGATGCAGATCGATTCGCTCAATCAGGCCAACGCCAAGCTGACCAAGGAGAATAAGCGCGTGCGCACCCAGTATGCTGAGGCTACCAAGCGCGTAGAGACTCTGCAGGAAGAGGCCAAGAACCTAAGCGATAAGGTGACCCTCGCAGCACAACTCGATGCTACCAACATCCGCATCGAACCCCGCAACAAGCGTGGCAAGGAGACCAATAGCGTGAAGAGCGTTATCAAGTTTGTCATCGACTTCACCATCGTGAAGAATATCACTGCTGCTACGGGTGAACGTACCATCTATGTGCGCATAGCCAAGCCCGATGGTTCGGTGCTCACCAAGGATGCATCGCGTACCTTTAAGTATGAGAACACCAAATTGGAGTATAGCATCAAGAAACTCATCGAATACACAGGTGAGGAGCAGGCTGTTACCGTATACTGGGATGTGGAAGAGTTCCTTAACCCCGGTCAGTATACCGTATACCTCTTCTCTGATGGTGTAATGATAGGTGAACGTAGTTTTACAATGGAATAAGCCGTTGTAAAAACGGACAAATAAAAGAAAAGGCATACCTTCGGGTATGCCTTTCTTTTTGGTTCTGTGTACTATGATGTTGCTTAGTACTGCTCCGTTTCGTTGGGGAAGTCGCCACTCTTGACATCCTCTACGTAGTGGCCTACGGCTTCGGTGACAATGGTGAAGAGGTCGGCATAGCGGCGCAGGAAGCGGGGGCTGAAGTCGTTGGTCATGCCCAACATGTCGCTTACTACGAGTACCTGTCCGTCGACACCGCCTCCAGCACCGATTCCGATGACGGGGATGGTGAGCTCTGAGGCTACGCGTGTGGCCAGTTCGGCTGGTATCTTCTCCAATACGATGGCAAAGCAACCGGCCTCCTCGAGGAGGTGTGCGTCGCGGATGAGCTTCTCGGCTTCATCTTCGCCCTTGGCACGTACGGCATAGGTGCCAAACTTGTTGATCGACTGGGGCATCAGTCCGAGGTGTCCCATGACGGGGATACCGGCAGCAAGGATGCGCTTCACCGAGGGGAGGATCTCTTCACCGCCCTCGAGTTTGAGTGAGTCGGCGTGAGTGATCTTCATAATCTGTATGGCGTTGTTTACGGCATCGATGTCGCTGGCCTGGTAGGTACCGAAGGGCATGTCTACTACGACGAGTGCGCGTTTTACGGCCTTCACCACCGACTTGCCGTGATAGATCATCTGATCCAGTGTGATGGGGAGTGTGGTCATGTTACCGGCCATTACGTTTGAGGCCGAGTCGCCTACGAGGATTACGTCGATGCCTGCGCGATCGACGAGCGAAGCCATCGTAAAATCGTATGAGGTGAGCATGCTGATCTTTTCGCCTCGTTGTTTCATCTCTGCCAGTCGGTGTGTGGTCACCTTGCGGCGGTCGTCACTGATGTATGCCATAGGGGATTTTTTTAAGAATTAACAATTGACAATTCGTGATTGACAACTTAAAAATAACAGTTAAAAAATTAAACAGACTGATGTCTTAGTGTGGTTTGTTTGTGGGTACAAAATTAACACTTATTTGTATAACGGCAATGATAAAGGGGGAAGATTTTGTCTTCCCCCTTCTTGTTATGTCGCTCTATAGCGTATGTACTTAGAGTTCGATCTTCTTGTATCGCGGTACGAGCACCTTCATGATGGTCCAACCGATGAGGTAGGCCACGCCGCAGAAGGTAAACATTACCATGTAACCTGCCTCCTTGCCTGTGTAGCCAAAGAGCTCAAGGCCTGTCTGTGCACTGTAGTCGAAGAGTGCACCGGCGCTCTTCTGGATGATGAACGAACCGATACCTCCAGCCATACCACCGATACCGGTGATGGTAGCAATCATGGTCTTGGGGAACATGTCACCGATGGTAGAGAAGAGGTTAGCGCTCCATGACTGGTGAGCAGCGCCTGCGATACCGATGAGCACTACGGGATACCACATCGACACGTGTGCCAAAGGCTGTGCAGCGAGTGCTACCAAGGGGAAGAATGCGAAGATAAGCATTGAGAGCATGCGGCCTGCATAGGGATCCATCTTCTTCTTGTCGATGAAGAGTGTGGGCAAGTAGCCACCGAAGATAGAGATCATTACAATGAGGTAGAGGAAACCGAGAGCCCACTGGAACTGAGGATCGGTAGAAGAAAGGCCGTAAGTGGTCTTCAGGTATGAGGGCATCCAGAAGAGGAAGAACCACCACACACCGTCGGTCATGAACTTACCTACGATGAACGACCAGGTCTGACGATACTTGAAGCAACCAGCGAGTGAAACCTTCTTGGCGGGCTCTTCCTCTGCTACGGGTGCTTCGGGTGTAGCTGCGTCGTCAGAAAGGATATAGGCCAACTCAGCTTTGTTTACAGCAGGATTCTGCTCGGGACGCTTGTAGATGAATTGCCAGAAGCCCATCCATACGAAACCGAGTCCACCAATGATGATGAACGAAGCCTCCCAGCCCCACTTAGCTGCCAAGGGGGGAATGCAGAATGGAGCGATGAGGGCACCGATGGTGCTACCTGCATTGAAGATTGAGGTAGCGAAAGCACGGTCACGCTTTGGGAAGTATTCGGCTACGGCCTTGTTTGCTGCGGGGAAGTTACCTGCCTCACCAAGAGCCAGCACACAACGTGCGATGATGAAGAGGTACGAACTGATGAGTGCGATGCGAGCCACTACTTCAGCATCGGTAACCAAACGCATAGCCTCGGCATTGGGAAGGCCTACCGCGCCTTGAGTGATGATGCCGCAGAGTGCGTGGATACATGCACCGAACGACCATACGCCGATGGCCCACATGAATCCCTTCTTGGTGCCCATCCAGTCTACAAACTTACCAGCCACGAGCATGGCGATAGCGTAGAAGAGCGAGAAGATACCGGTAATGTTACCGTAGTCAGAGTCGGTCCAGTGGAACTCGGGGCGGATAAAGTCCTCAAAGGTCAATGACAATACCTGACGGTCGAGGTAGTTGATGGTTGTTGCAAAGAACAACATAGCACAGATGGTCCAACGGAAGTTAGTCATCTTGGCTTTTCCTGTTTGATAACTCATGTTTGTGTTGTTTTATTGGTTATTGAATGTTTTTCAGATTCTTTGTGCAAATGTAATGCTTTTTTTTCAATTCGTCAAATGTCAGCTCTCCACCATGTAAATCCTGCGTACGCGGGTGGAAATACCTGTGAGCACTTCGTAGGGAATCGTGTCGAGCCATTGGGCCAGTTGGGTCACGGGCAGGTTCGGACCGAATATCTCTACGCTGTCGCCTTCATGGCAGGGAATATCGGTGACATCAATCATACACACATCCATGCAGATGTTGCCCACATAGGGCGCAGGGCGTCCATTTACGATGCAGTATCCTCGTCCGTTACCCAATCGGCGGTTCAGTCCGTCGGCATATCCTATGGGCAGCGATGCGATGCGCGAGGGGCGTGTCAGTTGTCCGCGTCGGCTATAGCCTACGGTTTCGCTCTCGGGCACCTCGTGTATTTGCAATATGGTGCTCTTGAGTGTGCTGATAGGGTGTAGCAGACGGTCGCCCACGGGACTGATGCCATAGAGTCCGAGGCCCAAGCGCACCATGTCGTGATGATACTCAGGGAATCGCTCGATGCCGGCAGAGTTGCACAGGTGACGCAATATCTTGTGGGGGAAGGCAGCCTGCAGCGTGTCGGCAGCTTGTTGGAAGCGGGCAGCCTGCAGGTGGGTAAAGGTGTCGAAGTCGGTGCTGTCGCTACCGGCCAGATGTGAGAATACCGAGCGAGGTATCACGGCTGTCTGCTGTGCCAGACGCTCGATGAGGCGTGGCATGTCTTCGGGTGCAAATCCCAGGCGGCTCATGCCCGTGTCTATTTTGATGTGTATGGGGTAGTATGAGTAGCCCTCGTGCTGGCAGGCATGTATCATGGCGTCGAGCAGGGCAAAGCTGTATATTTCGGGCTCAAGGTGATTGTCGAAGAGGGTCTTGAAGGCCGTCATCTCGGGGTTCATCACCAATATGTTGGCTGTGATGCCTGCCTTGCGCAGCTGTTCGCCTTCGTCGGCCACGGCCACGGCGAGGTAGTCTACGCGGTGGTCTTGCAGGGTCTTGGCAATCTCGTAGAATCCCGCTCCGTAGGCAAACGCCTTTACCATGCATACGGTCTTTATCGTAGGCTGCATCAGGCTGCGGTAGTAGTTGAGGTTCGATACCATGTCGTCGAGGTTGATCTCGAGCGTGGTCTCGTGTACCTTCAGTGTAAGCCAGTCGGCAATGCGGTCAAAGCCGAAACTTCTCGACCCCTTCACCAATACCAAAGATCGGCGCAAAGCTTGCAGCTCAGATGATTGTAGAAACTCCTCCGTGGTGTTGTAGAACGAACTCTCCAGATGGGCAAATCTCGCAGCCGAAGCACTTATCTCTGCACCTATACCAATGATGCGGTCTATGCCACGGCTTTCTACCAATGTGGCTACGCGGCTGTAGAGCGAGCGACTGCTCTTGCCTGTTTGCTGCAGGTCGGATAGTATGAGTACGCGCTGGCGACCCTCCCGCTCGGGGCGGCGTGCCATGAAGTCAAGTGCAATGTCGAGTGATGCCAGGTCCGAGTTATACGAATCGTTGATGAGTGTGCAGCCGTTCTTGCCCTCCTTCACTTCGAGGCGCATGGCTACGGGCTCCAACAGTGACATGCGTTGGGCAATCGTCTCTATAGGCATCATCAAGTATAGGCATACCGCAAGGCAGTGTATCGAGTTCTCCACAGAGGCCTCGTCGGTGAAGGGGATCGTGTATGTACCAGGTAGCCCCAGGTAGTTGTAGGTGATGGTGGTACTGCTCTCTTCCTTGGTTACCGAGGCTATGTAGAGCGGCTTGTCGGTATCGTGTTTCGACCATGCTATCTCGCGTGCAGTCTGTAGTGAGCACTCCACGGCCTGTGCTATGAGCGTATCGTCGCCATTGTATATGATGATTTCGCTATCGCGGAAGAGCTCGAGCTTCTCCATGCACTTGCGCTCCTCGGAGGTGAAGTTCTCCTGATGTGCGCCGCCTATGTTGGTGAGCACACCTATCGTGGGATTTACGATGTGTCGCAGGCGCTTCATCTCTCCCATGCGCGATATGCCAGCCTCGATGATGGCTATATCTGTATTCTCTTCCATGAACCATACAGAGAGCGGTACGCCTACCTGTGAGTTGTAGCTACGGGGCGAGCGGGCGATGCGCTTGTCGGGGGCCAGCAGCTGTGCCAGCCACTCCTTCACTACCGTCTTACCATTGCTGCCGGTGATGCCCACCACGGGTATCTTGTATTGTGCGCGGTGCTCTTGTGCCAGTTGCTGTAGGGCAGCCAGCGTGTCGTCTACGAGGAGGAAGGCCGCCTGCGGCATGCGCTCCAGCTCGTCGGCTGTGGGGCGTGTCGATACCACAAACTGGCGTACGCCACGTCCATAGAGGTCGGCGATGTAGCGGTGTCCGTCGCCTCGTTTTGTGACGAGGGCAAAGAAGAGTGTCTCCTCGGGCATGCTCAGCGAGCGGCTGTCGGTAAGCAGCCATTTCACCGTGCCCGTGTGCGAACCTATGAGCTCGGCACCTATGAGCGTAGCTATGGTTTCAGTAGTGTATGGCATGTGTCTATTTCGTTTTGGACCTCCAGGTAAGGGTATTTCTCCTTGAGCTCCATTATTCTTAACATATTCTGACGTACAAACTCTTTGTACTCCTCCCCCTCGGGATGGAACGGACGGTGGGCGAGGGCGCGTGCCACCTTTGTCCATTGTGTCATGAAGTCCTGTGCTTCGCGGTGTGTCATGTGCTCCACGAATCGCTCCCACACATACTCTACCGCCTGGGGTGAGGGGTGTGCCATATCATCGGCATAGAAGCGATAGTCGCGCAACTCATCCATCACAATCTCGTAGGCAGGAAAGTAGTGTACCCGGTCGGGGAAGCGGCGGCATAGCTCATCCACAGCCAGCAGCAGGGTGGCCTTGCTCAACTGGTTGCCATGCAGTGTGTCCTTCAGGTGGCGAACCGGGCTCACGGTGATGATCATACGTAGCGAGGGGTTCACCTCCCATAGCTGGGCGAGCATGGCGGCCATAGCCTCCACGGTCTCCTCTACGGTCAGTCGTTGGCGTGTGAAAGTGCGTTCGGGTACCTTGTGGCAGTTGCCCACCACCTGGTTGGTCTCTTTCTGACGATAAACCCATGCCGTGCCCAAAGTGACGATCAGCATGTCGGCCTGTGCCAGCATCTGGCTTCCTATGGCGAGGCTCCCATTGATCAGTTGCAGGGCTGTCTCCTTGTCGGGGTGCGCATAGCGGCTATGATGCATCCATGTGCTCCATCCGCCGTGGGGGTACAGCGTGAGCTCCTCCTCGGTGTAGGGGCGTGCGCTGATGAGTCGGCCCATTGCCTCGGCTATCGAGAGCGGATTATACAGTACGCCAAAGGGGTTCACCACCGTGCGCCACTTCATCTCACTGAGCCGTGCCCCGATGTGTTCGGCAAAGCACGATCCCATCACCACCACTCGGTCGCTATGCCTGAGCGCTGGATGCAAGGGGCTGATATGGGTCGGGGTGAGGAGTTGCATGGGTATGCGTTTTGTGTTTGTTGATGCAAAAATATAAAATAATGGGTAAATAACCAAAGTTCAGAATCTGAAACTATTTAGTTTGTACGCAAGGATTAGGATAAGGGGGTAAAACAAATTCCCCTGCCACATGCTGTGGTAGGGGAATTCTCATTCTTAATGTTGCGTTGTGTTTTTTCTTAAAGTTGGGCGGTTAGTGAAACCGACTATTGGTTGTCGGCTGACCATTGACTATTAGAAGAACAAGTAGCGGTTGTCCTCGATGTTACCCTTGCGGTAAAGCTCGTTGACAATGTTGCTAGCGTTGATGTTGCGTGTAGCTGCAGTCTTGAGAGTAGCTTGTTCAGCCTCAGCGTCGTACTTAGCTGCACCAGCGTTCTTCTTGATTACCTGGAGGTAGTAGATACCACCATTACCCTTGATGGCACCGCTGAACTCACCCTCTTCGAGGCCTGCTGCAGCACCGCTCACTACGGGCTCGCTTGCGGGAACCTTGCTAACGTATGCAGCTGATGAGTAGTTTACGCGACGGAGTGTATCAGCCTTAGCACCTGCGAGTGCGAGCGCATCTTCCATGCTCTTTACACCCTTAGCGTTAGCAAGGATCTGATCAGCCTTCTTGTCGTTCAATGCCTGGATCTCGAGGAGTGCAGCGAAGTCTGCAACGGGACGATAGCCTGCCTTGTGGATGTCGGCTACAGCTACTACCATGAGGTGGTCATTAGCGCCTGCCTCGAAGATGTGTGAAACCTCACCCTTCTCTGCACCGAATGCCCAGCGGAGAGCCTCACGTGTGCCCTTCACGCCACCGATGGTGTGAGCTGTGTTGTTGAGCTCAGCGATGGGGTAGAGGCGGAAGCCAGCTTCCTCAGCGTTTGCCTCCATCTCTGCGAGAGTCTGGTTGTCAGCTACGAATGCGCTGAGCTTGTTGTAAGCCTCGGCATAGGTCTCGTTGCTGAAGTATGCGGGACGCTTGATAACAGCGGCTGTGTATTTCTCTACGGGGTTCTTGGTGTCGAGCACTTCGATGATGAGCTCTACGCCACCGAGGTTGATCTTCTTGAGCTCGCCCTTCTTCATACCGAAGATGGTGTTAAGGTAGAGGGCGTTGTCACCAGTGATTGATGCACCTTCGTAGTGTGCTGATGCAATCCATGCGGGCTCAGAGGTCTGACCAAATGCCTCAGCGATCTCAGCGAAGTTTGCGCTCTTCTTGGCCTTCAAAGCATTGAATACGCTGTCGGCGAGGAATGCGGTGCGCTCAGCATCTGCATCAGCGATCTGGAGCTGACGGAACTGAACTGAGTCGGGCAACTGTGCTGTAGCGAGGATGCGGAATGCATTGTAGGTGTCGTCAGCTTGGTTGTAGTAGGGACCATATACGGTGCCTGCTGCAGCGTTAGCGATATTAGCAACTACGTCCTCGGGGAGGCCTGCAGCGCTAACGGGTACCTCAGAGTATGCTACGGCTGAGTTTGCCAAACGAACGAGTGCACCGAGGTCCTCGGCTGTAGCGAGCTGCTCAGCATACTCGGCAACCTCCTTGTTGAGCTCGTCGCGGTCGGCCTGGCTGGGAGTAACCACTACGTCGATGTACTTCACGGCGCGGGTTTCAGCGGGCTGCTTGTAGAGCTCCTTCTTAGCGTCGTATACCTTCTTGATGTCAGAAGTGGTAACCTTTACGAGTGAATCGGCTACGCTGTTGAAGGGTACTACTACGTAGGCTACCTCAGCGTGGTTGTTGCGTGCGTTGAAGGTGTACTCAGCTGCTACGGGGTTGGTGAGCTGGGCTGCTGCGATGAGAGCCTCGTACTTCTGAGCCAAGAGGCTGCTCTTGAGGTTGCTCTCGATGAACTTCCAGTAGGTATAAACCTGGTTGAAGTAATCAATCTCTTCAGCTGAAGCCATGTTAGCGTCCAACTCAGCATACTGTGCGAGGAAGTTCATGAGCATGCTGCTGCTGAACTTACCGGTAGCCTGGTCGCGGAAAGCAGACTGAATCAACAAGGGATCGGTGCCCTCCTCGATTACTGCCTGCAACTCGGCTGTAGTAACGGTGAGGCCAAGCTTAGCAGCTTCGGTCTCAATAAGGGTGTTGCTCACGAGGGTATTCCATACCTCGTCCTTTATCTGAGCGTTCTCCTCCTCGGTGAGTGACTGACCGCCACGTACAAAGCTGATAGCCTGAGAGTACTCCTCTACCAACTTCTGGAATGACTGTGCGTCGATCTTCTTACCGTTGATAATACCTACGTTTTGTGTGTTTTGGTGAGGCTGCAACACCTTGGCTGCGTCACCTGCAATGAATGCAAACAGAGCCAAACCGATAACGATTACCAGGAATGCTCCGTGTTTTCTGATTGATTGTAATGTTGACATTGTCGTTTTATTTTTAGTTTTTTATTGTTCTCTTTCTTTTTGAGGGCACGAAAGTACGAAAAAAACCTTTAATTGCATAAAAATTAGCGTAAAATTTTCCCAATGCACCTAAAAACGGTGTTTTATGTGTGTAGGCAACTCCGTTTTAGTATACGGATGGTGCTGACCATACGGGATTTACGCTGATTTCAAATGGATAGAATTGTCTATAAGCTGCTCTGACCGCCTCATCAATTGTCCCTTCATTCAATGCTGTCGGTGGCTACCGCCATCTCAGTAGGCGTCGCTTGCATACTCTCCTCCTTGATGGGGAAGATGCCTTGCGTTTGCTTGATGGTGTAGCGGGTAAACTCCTGGTTTGAGGTGAATCCTATACCTGTAATGATGCGTCGTTGCTGGCGGATGCGGATGTAGAGGTCGGAGTATACGGTGCGCTTCTTCTGGTTCCAAAAGAGCAACTCGGTGTCGAACTCCTCGTCGTTCTCGTTCTCAATATGCACGTTCCCGCGTAGCTCCCACAGTTCCTCCTTGTCGTAGTAGTAGGCAGTATCGGCCACGATGACAGCGTCGATGCATAGGTCGTCGTTGAACTTCTCCAGATAGATGCCCTTTTCGAAGGTCCACCGCGAGGGAACAAGACGGTCATATACCTGCCACTCGTCGGTGATGATCTTATAGCGCACTACGCCCGAGTCGCTGATGTAGGTAGACACGTCACGCGTCACCATCACGGGCACTGAGTCGCGGCAGGTGATGGCATCGGTCATAGGGGGCTTGTTCCTTCCACATGAGGTGGATAGAAACAGCATAACAACCACCGTGAGGATGGTTGCTATGCGATAAGGGGATATGTGGGTCAGATGCACCTGATTAGCGGATTGTGGTGGTTTCGTTGATGATACCGCCTACGTGTACCTGGTCACCCTTCTTCTTACCCAAGAAGAACAACTCCTCGATAGCGGGAGTGTGGGTAGAGTAAGCTGCAATCATCTTGTTTGCCTCCTCGGCTACAGACTCGTCCACGCGCTTTGCCTGGTACAACTTGTCGAGTACCACGAAGTACTTGCAGCTGTTGAGGTTGGGATCGTCGTTCCAACGGGGAGCAGCAGCATAAATGTTTGCCAACAGGAGGTAGTAGGCACCCTTGTTGCCGTTGAGGCTGATTGCCTTAGCAACATAGCTCTTAGCCTTAGCCAACTGCTTGTCAGAGTTGAGGATTACAGCTGCCTTGTAGCAGTACTCAGCCTTACCCAATGAGGTGGTGTCGAGTTCGATAGCCTGATCGAAGTATTGGATTGACTGGGCAATGTCGCCACGCTTGAAGTAGCGGTAAGCGCAACCTGCAGCGGTCTCAGCTGTAGGAGCGATGTGGTGTGCATACTCAGAAGCGGTGTAGTAGGCGTTTGACTCGGTGCATGAGAGCATACCCATCACGCTTACAACCTTCTTCAAGTAGTCGAGGTTCTCCTTGTTTTCCTCGATCTTGGGTGCGTAGATAGCTTCGAGCTGGTCGCAGTCAGCAGCACCACTGTTGATGAAGTAAGCGTCTACGTTCTCCTTGGTGGTAGCAACAGCCTTGATGAGAGTCTCCTTCTGGCTTGAAGTGCTGTTGTTGGCAACCTCTGCAATCTGTGCGATGAGCTCTGATGCAGTGAGGTAGTCCTGGATGAACTGCTCGCGGTGAGCCTCGTTCTTCTTGAACTTGGCAGAAGATACCTTCATGAAGTCACTGATGATGTAGTACTGGTTCTTGCTCTTACCCAACTCTACAGCCTCGGTAAGCATCTCGTATGCCTTGTCGTTGTCCATGCCGGGGTAGTAGGTGATGTAGGTGTGAGCCTTCTCGCCCTTTACATAATACTCTGTCCAGGGGGTCTTGCGGAGCATGTTGAGCTTGTCGAGATACTGAATCTGCTGGTCGTAGATGCTCATGAGCTCTTCTGCATATACCTTGCGCTCAGCTACGTCCTTGCTATTAGCGATAAGGCTTTTGAGGATAGCCACACCGTTGGTGTAGATACCGTGCTGTGATACGGGAGCATCGGTGAACACCTTCTTCCAATAGGTGTAGGCATCGGCATAGTTCTTGGTCTTCAGGTACTCATTGTAGAGGCTGAGGTTATTCAAGCAATCAATACTGTCCTGACCGTGTCCGAAACGTGAACCGTCTTCAACTCCTTTCTGTGCCATTGCTACGGTCGAAGCAAAGGCGAATAGTGCGATAATAGCTTTAAGTCTCATGTCTTTTTGCGTATATTTAATTATAATTTATTTCCTATATATAATATATGTATATATGACTCCACTCAGTGTGTGAGGTTTAAAAATGAAACTCTCACCCTTCAATTCTCACTTCTTACTGCACCTTCCACTTGTCGAACCAGCCTTCGTTGAATGAGAGGCCTACACTCAAGCGCAAGTAGTTCTCGGTAATCATACCCGGTGCATTGGGACGTACGTGTACGGCTTGTCCCGAGATGTTGACAATGCTCTTACCGTTCCAACCGTTCATGATGGGCAATCCGATACCCACGGTAGCTCCATACTCGGTAGGACCCTTTTGGTCGCCCACGTAGTAGTGTGCTGTGGCATAGTGGAGGCCGGCGCGATAGCGGGCACGGCGGAAGAGCTTGCGGGTGACAAGCTCGGGGATATACTCGAAGCCGATAGAGGCACGATGGCGGTCGGCACCTTTGTATCCGAAGAAGTTGGTCACGCCATATTGCTGTACGCTATAGTCTGCCGCGAAGGTCAAGCGTCCGTCAAAAGTGTATGATAAACCGGCGCCATAGCCACTGGGGATGCTCATGGGAGAGGTGCGCAATGTGTCGCTGCTTGTAACCGATGTGCCCGTGCTGGTCATGTCAATGACATAGATGTCGTTGTCAATCACGTGCCCCAACTGGTAGGTGGCGCCCAAAGTGATGCGGTTCTTTCCGAAGGCGGCTTGGTACTGTGCTCCAAAGTCGGCCTTGTAGGTAGAGATATCTGCTATGTACTGCTTGGTACGTGTGCTGATGGATGTCTCGCTATACTGGTTGTAGGCATAGTGGTAAACCTCTCCGTAGATGTACGAGAAGTTACCTCCTACAGAGAAGCCTCTGAAGGGGCTCCATCCCAAACCGGCAGTTACCTGACGCAAGCCACCATCGCCGTAGTAGCGATTGGTCACAGTAATCTCTTCGCCCTCTTCGCTCTTGATGATTTCACCAGTAGTGGGGTCTTGGTAGCTGTCGATGACTGCGCTGTTGCTGAAGTTGTATCCGATGTTTGAGAAGGGCATCATAGCGATGGTCATTCCCAAGCGGGGCTTCAGACGGAACTGCATGGCGAGGTAGTCAAAGGTGGTGTTGCGGGCATTCATCTTGACAGCGCCTTCGGCGAAGTTGGCGTTGTGGAGGCTCACACCTACATCGAGCAGGAAGGTGAGCGTGTCTACGGCAGCATACGATGCAGGGTTGAGCAGGTTGATCTGGCTGTTGTTGCGCAAGCCGATACCCGTTCCACCCAAGCCTTTGTTTACACCTGCTTCCATGCCCGAGAGTTGGCCGAACCCGTAACGTGTGTAGGGTGAGTTCATGCCGTTCTCGGCAGTAGCGGGAAATGCAAACGCAGCCACTGCCAATATGAGTAATGCCTTAAATGCTTTCATCTGTTAAGCGTTAAAATTCGGTTTAGCCCTTTTATTACAAGCAAACCATCTGCAAAGGTGCGACTTTTTGTTTGATTATCCAAGAATTTAGCGTCGCCGCCTGTTAAAAAAACCAAAAGATTAGTGTATTTATTACTACATTCCCGTATATAACCCTCGATTTCATAATTTACACCTTGCAAAACACCCTCTCGGATGGCGGTTTCTGTGGTGTCGCCTATGGCGGTGCGGCGGCCTGCCTTGCTCACTAAGGGAAGCTTGCCGGTAAAGTGGTTTAGTGCCTTGAAACGCATGCTGACTCCGGGTGCAATGTTGCCTCCCAGATACTCGCCTTCGGCGGTCACCAAGTCGTAGGTGATAGCGGTGCCCATGTCAATGACGAGTAGGTTGTGTCCTGGCTGCTGTGCCCATGCTTCGGCGGCTGCTGCCAGACGGTCGGGACCCAATGTCTCGGGTGTCTTATAGGCGATGTTGAAGGGCATCTGCAGGTTCGATGACATGATCAGACAAGGGAAGGGGAGTCCTTCGATGGCCTCTTGCATGGCGGGAGTCAGAGGTATCACCGATGAGAGGATAGCGCACTCGAGCATGGGATGCTCGGCTACCATCGTGGATAGCAGATGGGGCAGCTCGTCGTGCTCGGCATGAATGTGCTCAGCCAAAGTAGTCTCCTCGAAAAGAGCTACCTTGGCTGATGAATTACCTATATCGAAGATCAGTTGATGCGACATGCTTGTCATCCTGTGTTAGTGTTGAACCATAAGTCGCTGGTCTTTCAACCCTCAACTCTCAACTCTTAACCCTTACCCCTGAAACTTGCGCGATTGCTCGGCAATGAGTTCAGCGTCGTCGAAGTAGTTGATACGCATAGCGCTACGTACGTCGGCCAATGTGTTGGCGGCTACGGCACGAGCGGCCTCGCTACCCTTCTTCAGGATGTCGAATACAGCGGGGATATCCTTCTCCCACTCCTTGCGGCGCTCACGGATGGGTGTGAGCAGTTCTTCGAGGATGGCATAGAGGAATTTCTTTACCTTCACGTCGCCCAGTCCACCGCGTTGGTAGTGTGCCTTCAGTTCGTCGAGGCTGCTATAGTCGGGCCAGTACTTGGCAAAGTGCTCGGGCTGGCAGAAGGCGTCGAGGTAGGTGAACACGGTGTTGCCCTCGATCTTACCCGGATCTTCTACGCGGATGTGGTCGGGGTCGGTATACATGCTCATGACGCGCTTGCGTACCTCCTCGGATGAGTCCGACAGGTAGATGCAGTTACCCAATGACTTAGACATCTTGGCCTTGCCATCGGTGCCCGGCAGACGCATGCAGGCAGCATTGTCGGGGAGCAGGATTTCGGGCTCTACGAGTGTGTCGCCATAGATGCCGTTGAAGCGGCGTGCAATCTCACGAGCCTGCTCAATCATCGGCTGCTGGTCTTCACCGGCAGGTACGGTGGTAGCGCGGAAGGCGGTGATATCTGAAGCTTGGCTGATGGGGTAGGTGAAGAAGCCTACGGGGATGCTGGTTTCGAAGTTACGCATCTGAATCTCGGTCTTCACGGTCGGGTTGCGCTGCAAGCGGCTCACGGTGACGAGGTTCATATAGTAGAAAGCCAGCTCGCACAGCTCGGCTACCTGTGACTGGATGAAGATGGTGCTCTTCGAGGGGTCGATGCCGCAAGCCAAGTAGTCGAGGGCTACCTCAATGATGTTCTGGCGTATCTTTTCGGGATTGTCGGCATTGTCGGTCAGCGCCTGAGCGTCGGCAATCATGATGAATATCTTGTCAAAGAGTCCTGAGTTCTGTAGCTCTACGCGACGGCGCAGCGAGCCTACAAAATGTCCCAAGTGGAGTCGGCCTGTGGGACGGTCGCCGGTAAGGATGATTTTTCCCATATCGAATGTTATTGTTATACCTATTTTATATAATGAGGGTGCGAAATTAGTGAAAGTAGAGCGAAAAGCCAAATTTTTACACTAATTTTGCCCATCGAAAACATTTGAAGGTTATGAAAAAGATATTTTTGTCGCTCATTATATGCTGTTTCTCACTGTTGCGCATGTCGGCCGCTGTCGACTCTACCTTAGTGCGCGATATGCACGACTCTATTCGCGTGAGTCTGGTCACCTGTTCTCCCGGCACCGAGGTATATGCAGTGTATGGGCATACGGCATTGCGTGTCGAGATACCTGCGCAGGGGGTTGATATGGCTATCAACTACGGTTTGTTCTCCTTTGAAGCGCCCAATTTCGTGTGGCGTTTCATCAAGGGTGAAACAGACTATGTGGTGGGTGCTGTCGGTTATCCCATGTTTGAGCGCGAATATACGGAGCGTGGCTCATCGGTAACCCTGCAACAGCTCAACCTCACCGAAGCGGAGAAGGTGCGACTCATCGACCTGCTCAATTATAACCTGCGCCCCGAGAACCGCGAATATCGATACAACTTCCTCTATAACAACTGTAGTACCATGGCGCGCGACAAGGTGGAAGAGGCCTTGACGATGGATGTGCAAACCACGCGTGATAGTGTACAGACCTCTTATCGTACCATCCTGCATCAGTATACCGATGGCTATCCTTGGTTGCAGTTTGGTATCGACTATCTGCTGGGTATCGAGGCCGATCAGGAAATCAGTGTGCGCAAGCAGATGTTTGCCCCTGAATACTTGCAGACCTATACGGGAACTACGCAGCTGAAAGGTGCGCAAGGCTCCTATCCCTATGTGATAAGCGAGGAGGTGGTAGCGCCTATAGCTCCGCAGGATCGTGTGTTCTCCTTTCCTCTCACACCCTTGCAGATAATGATTTTGCTACTACTGATAACAGCGTGTATGTGTACGTTGGAGTTCCTTGTCGAATCACGTCAGTGGTGGTATGATGTGTTCTTGCTCATCGTGCAGGGGTTGATGGGTTGTGTGGTTGCCTTCCTGTTCTTCTGTTCTGATCATCCTGCGGTGGGCAGCAACTTGCATGTAATCTATCTCAATCCGTTGCCGCTCATCTTCGTTCCTTTTATTATAGGCGCAGCAGTGAAGCGTCGTGGCGTCATTGCACTGTGTGCTCAGATTCTTATGTTGGCGTCATTCGTGGTGGTATCGCTCTTGACAAAGCAATATATTCAGCCCGCGGCCTATGTCTTTGTGGCTACACTGCTTATGCGTGCGTTGCATAATGTCGTGGTCTATCCTTGGGCGATACAGCGACTCTCTTATTCAAACTCTATCCGTCGTACTACGCGTAAGCGTGTGGTAAGTTCTCTGCTGCTGTGCATGCTGCTTCCTGTGGGACTGCGTGCTGGTAATACTGAGGTGCCCAAGGTGGTTGTGGGTATTGTGGTTGATCAGCTTCGTGCAGACTATCTGGAGAAATATTCTCATCTCTATGGGGATGACGGATTTAAGAAACTCTTTGCTGAGGGTCGTGTGTATACGAACGGCTACTTTGAGCATGCCAACCCCGACCGTTCATCGGCCGTAGCATCAGTCTATAGTGGCTCTACTCCATACTACCACGGGGTCACAGGCAATCGCTTCCTGGAGCGTAAGAGCATGCGCGTGGCGGCTGTGGTAGACGATGATGCCTATGAGGGTATCAATACGGATGAGGGCTCTTCGCCCGCTCGTCTGTTGGTGACAACGCTCACTGATGAACTCAAGATGGCTACCCAAGGCCATTCGTATGTGATGTCGGTAGCGCCTGAACGCGATATGGCCATCCTCGCGGGCGGACATGCTCCCAATGCGGTGATTTGGCTTGGCGAGGACAAGGCGATGTGGGCTTCGTCAAACTATTATAATGGTGTGCCCACTTGGGTGCGCCCCTTCAATCATCGCGTAGGTACCCAGTTTGATTGGAGCACCGTGGAGTGGGAGCCCTATTACCCTACAGGCGTATATAACTATTCGGTATATGATGGTGCGCCCAGAGCCTTCCGCCATACCTTCCGTGGTGCTGTGCCCGAGACGGTTCGCCGCTATAAGACCTCAGCTTGTATCAACGAAGAGGTGACTCAGTTGGCACAGGCATGCATCGCCGGTAGTATGTTCGGACGCAATAAGATTACCGATATGTTGTGTGTGGGCTACTATGCTGGCAATTATAAGCATGCTCCCGAGTGGGAGGCAGCACTCGAATTGCAGGATGTCTATTGCCGTCTCGATCGTAATATTGCCGATCTCTTACGTGCTGTAGACGAGAAGGTGGGTATCGACAATGCCCTTTTCTTCATTACATCAACTGGATATGCCGATGTACACATGCCCAACAGTAAAATCTTGACATTGCCTACGGGCGAACTCAAGATGGATCGTTGCGTGGCGCTGCTCAATATGTATTTGGGAGCTTTGTATGGCAAGGACAACTATGTGGAGGGATCGTATCTGAACGAGTTGTATCTCAACCACGCACTCATCGAGAAACGCCAACTCTCCATGCAAGAGTTGCAGGAACGCTGCGTGGAATTCCTCAGCCAGATGTCGGGTGTCAAGCGCGTGTTCTCTTCGCTCGATCTGCTCTCAGGCGCAGCCGATGCCGATATGCGTGGCAGCTATAATAGCGATCGCTCGGGTGATCTCATCTTGGAGGTTACCCCGGGATGGACCTTGATTGACGACCGTTGGAACGAATGTGTGGGTTACAACCGCGCCCATGTTCCCGTACCTGTCATCATGTATGGGGCAGGCCTGAAAGCTGAGGTGAGCCGCGTACCCATAGCCGTTGAGAGCATAGCTCCCACCGTGGCACACATCCTACGTATCAGTGCGCCCAATGCCTGTTCTACACGACCATTGGAGTAAAAACGGAAAGTTCTTCGGATGATTATTTGTCGATGTCGACAATGCGGAACGAACTATTGAATGTTATCGTGACACCGTTGTCGAGGTCTACCTCATACATGCGGTCGTTGTGCTCAAACTTCTGTATGCGGCTTTTGGGGAAATGAGCCTTCACCGCGCTAAGGATCTTCGGAGGAATGACATTATTGGGCACTTCGCCCTTCTTATGACTTATTTCAGTGCACACACCAGTGCGGTCAAACTGCAACTTCAGTCCGCTCGTTAGCACCACCTCGTATTGGGTGAGACTGGCGCGGCGTTCTATGTATATCTTGCTAAAGGTGGAGTCTTTGAAGTGTGTGAGAATGAACATCTTGGATTCTTTCGGGAGCTCACCAAAGGTAATATGACGTTCTTCGGCATGCAAGGCAATACAAGCGATACAGGCAATAAGCAAAGCAGCAATCTTTTTCATGAGGTATATGTTGTTGGATATTTGTCGCAAATGTAGGAAGAATTCGCTAAAAGTGTGCAAATAGTAACGAAAAAACATTCAAATAATATTAAAACGTCTCATTTGTTGGGAAACTATGGGGCAATTGGATGATTATCAAAAAAAATATTGTATCTTTGCGCCTTTAGCGCGAGGACAATCTGAGGTCGTTGCAAGACTGCAAGTCATAGCCTTGCCGTTTTACTCGCTGGCGTTGCCCTTGGGCCTTTGGCGCGAGGACAATCTGCGCTCGTTGCAAGACTGCAAGTCATAGCCTTGCCGTTTTACTCGCTGGCGTTGCCCTTGGGCCTTTGGCGCGAGGACAAAACGCAAGATAGTTTGTCAGTATATATGCCAATATTGCAATATGCATTGGTCTGGTGGCTGTTGGCTCGATAGTTGCAGCATAGACAAATGATATTAGAAAGAATAAAAAAACAAAAAATATACTATATGGGATTTAATGAACTAATAGGAAAGTTGTTCGGAAATAAGAACACACGCGATATGCGCGAGATTCAGCCTTGGGTTGAGAAGATCAAGAAGGCTTACCGCGCTATCGAGAAACTGAGCAACGATGAACTGCGTGCTAAGACGCAGGAACTGAAGGATCGCATCAAGCAGTCGGCTGTGGCTGAGAATGCGAAGATTGTAGAACTCAAAGCAAAAGTTGAACAGACCGAGATTGAGGAGCGCGAACAGCTCTTCAACGAGATTGATAAGCTGGAGGTAGCCGTACTCGACAAGTACGAGGTTGCTCTCGATGAGGTGTTGCCCGAGGCATTTGCCATCGTTAAGGAGACAGCACGCCGCTTCTCTGAGAATGGCGAGGTGGTGGTTACCGCTACCGACTTCGACCGCACCTTGGCTGCTACCAAGGATTTCGTACGCATCGAAGACGACAAGGCTATCTTTACCAATCACTGGGAGGCCGGTGGTAACGAGACCATCTGGAACATGGTGCACTACGATGTGCAGCTCTTTGGTGGTGTGGTATTGCACAAGGGTAAGATTGCCGAGATGGCTACCGGTGAGGGTAAGACCCTCGTGGCTACATTGCCTGTGTTCCTCAATGCGCTCACAGGAAACGGTGTGCATGTGGTTACCGTGAATGACTACCTTGCTAAGCGTGACTCAGAGTGGATGGGCCCGCTCTACATGTTCCATGGCTTGTCAGTAGACTGCATCGATAAGCATCAGCCCAACTCTGAGGCTCGCCGTCAGGCATACCTCGCTGACATTACCTTCGGTACCAATAACGAGTTTGGTTTCGACTACTTGCGCGACAACATGGCTTCATCGCCTGCCGATCTCGTGCAGCGTCGTCACAACTACGCCATTGTCGATGAGGTTGACTCCGTGTTGATCGACGATGCTCGTACACCGCTTATCATCTCAGGTCCTGTGCCCAAGAAGGGCGACCAGCTGTTCGAGGAGTTGCGCCCCTTCGTAGAGCGCCTCGTCGATGCACAGAAGCGCCTCGCTACCCAGCTCCTTGCTGAGGCTAAGCGTCTGATCTATTCTGAGAACCAAGCTGAGGTAGAGGCCGGTTTCCTTGCTCTCTATCGTAGCCACAAGGCGCTGCCTAAGAACAAACCTTTGATCAAGTTCCTCAGTGAGCCCGGTATCAAGACCGGTATGCTCAAGACTGAGGCCATCTATATTGAGCAGAACAACCGTCGCATGCCCGAGGCTATCGAGCCCCTCTACTTCGTCATCGATGAGAAGATGAATAGCGTGGACCTCACCGACAAGGGTATCGAGCTCATCACCGGTAACGCTTCGGATCCCACACTCTTTGTGTTGCCCGATATCGCAGCAGAGCTTTCAGCACTCGAGGGTAGCGGTCTCACTGGCGAGGAGTTGCTCTTGAAGAAGGATGAGTTGTTTACCAACTATGCCGTGAAGAGCGAGCGCGTTCATACCATCAATCAGCTCTTGAAGGCCTACACCATGTTCGAGAAGAACACCGAGTATATCGTGACCGAGGCGGGTGAGGTGAAGATTGTAGATGAGCAGACTGGTCGTATCATGGAGGGTCGCCGCTATAGCGACGGCTTGCACCAGGCTATCGAGGCCAAGGAGCGCGTGAAGGTAGAGGCTGCATCGCAGACCTTCGCTACCATTACTTTGCAGAACTACTTCCGTATGTATCATAAGCTCTCGGGTATGACCGGTACGGCTGAAACCGAGGCTGGCGAGTTTTGGGATATCTACAAGCTCGATGTGGTGGTGATCCCCACCAATCGTCCCATCGCTCGTAACGATATGAACGACCGCATCTACAAGACCCAGCGCGAGAAGTACAACGCCGTTATCGCTGAGGTGGAGAAGATGGTTGCCGCAGGTCGTCCCGTGCTCGTGGGTACCACATCGGTAGAGATCAGTGAGCTCTTGAGCCGTATGCTTACCATGCGTAAGATCGAACACAATGTATTGAATGCTAAGTTGCACCAGAAGGAGGCCGATATCGTGGCCAAGGCTGGTTTGAAGGGCACCGTGACCATTGCTACCAACATGGCTGGTCGTGGTACCGATATTAAGCTTTCGCCCGAGGTGAAGGCAGCCGGTGGTTTGGCTATCATCGGTACCGAGCGTCACGAGAGCCGTCGTGTCGACCGTCAGTTGCGTGGTCGTGCCGGTCGTCAAGGTGACCCCGGTTCATCAGTGTTCTTCGTATCGCTCGAGGATAACCTCATGCGTCTCTTCGCTGCCGACCGCATTTCACAGGTGATGGATAAGCTCGGCTTCCAGGAGGGTGAGATGCTTGAGCATAAGATGATTTCAAAGAGCATCGAGAACGCACAGAAGAAGGTCGAGGAGAACCACTTCGGTATGCGTAAGCGCTTGCTCGAGTACGATGATGTGATGAATCGTCAGCGTACAGCAATCTATACCAAGCGTCGCCACGCCCTCATGGGTGAGCGCATCGGTATGGACCTTGCCAATATGATTTGGGATCGTTGCGAAACCATCATCGAGAACAACGACTACGAAGGCATCCGCATGGAACTCTTCCGTGTACTTGCACTCGAGTGCCCCTTCACCGAGCAGGAGTATAGCAACAAGAAGGTACACGAGCTTGTTGACCTTACCTTCAATGCTGCTATGGCAGGCTTCAAGGGTAAGATGGACCGCCTCGCTCAGATTGCTAACCCCGTTATCAAGCAGGTTTATGAGCGCGATGGCTCACGCTTCGAGAATATCCTCGTACCCGTAACCGATGGTAAGCGCGTGTATAACATCCCCTGCAACCTCAAGGCTTCGTACGAGACCGAGTGTAAGGAGGTTGTCAAGAGCTTCGAGAAGGCAATCATGCTGCACGTTATCGATGAGGCTTGGAAGGAGAACCTCCGCGAACTCGATGAGTTGAAGCACTCAGTGCAGAACGCCAGCTACGAGCAGAAAGATCCGCTCCTCATCTTCAAGTTGGAGTCGGTGACCCTCTTCGATGCAATGATCAACAAGATTAACGATAAGACCCTCTCTATCCTTATGCGCGGACAGATTCCTATGCGCGAACCCGAGCAAGTGCGCGAAGCACCTGCCGAGACTCGTACACAGCGCCGCCAGCAGATGCAGGAGAACAGAACCGAACTGGGCGATCGCAACCAGCAGGCAGCAGCGCAGCACGATACCCGCACCCAGCGTCGCGAGCCCGTGCGTGCCGATCATACCGTAGGTCGTAACGATCCCTGTCCTTGTGGCTCAGGTAAGAAATTCAAGAACTGCCACGGTAGAGACCTGTAATGTCTGTTGAGAGGTAAGAATGAGGAATTAGGAGATTGGTATCGCGATGTGTCCCATCTGGTAGGCAACTCCTAATTCCTTTTTTATAATAATAAGGTATAACATCTGATTTCTATCTCTTGAAAAAACTCCTCATCCTACTCCCATTCCTACTCGCCTCCTGCACCGAACTGATGTATGTGAAGGTTGAGCAGATGCTGCCACCGGAGATTATGCCCGAGTGGGGCACACGCAGTGTGGGTGTAGTCAATAATTTCAGTCGGAACAATGTCGTGGTTGTCAATGAAGAGGCATCCATTTATCCTTGTGACCCCGACTCAATGATTGAGGAGATAGCCCTCTCGTTCGCCGATGCGGGTATCATGGATCGAGTGGTGGTGCTCGACTCCGTCATCTATCCCGCCAATGGCGTGTCGTCTCATAAGCTCTCACAAGAGGAGGTCAATGCCCTGTGCGACTATCTCGATGTGAGTCTTCTCTATTCGCTCGAGTATGCTTGCGTGGCCGTCAATTGGGGTACGGCATCTATCGGTCGCCCCATGAATGCCTACCTATGCTCGCGCTTCTATACTCCTGACACCGACTCTTTGTCGGGCACGGCAATCCTCGATAAGAAGGTGGTGGAGTCGTGGGCTTACGATACCGCCCAGGCCCGTCAGATTATGCCCGAGGTGCCCTACCTCCTGGCACAGCAAGCCATCGTGCCCTATCTCCCTGCGTGGAAGGAGCGCGAGCGCGTGTTCTACCATAACCGCCTCAGCTACGAACTGCGCGAGGCTCGTGTGTATGTGGCCGAGGATAATTGGGAGGCTGCAGCCCAGCAATGGCGTGTGCTGGCGCAGAGCAAGCTTCGTATGTGTCGTTTCATCGCAGCCTACAACATGGCGCTCTACTATGAGATGACCGACGATATCGATCAGGCCATCGCCTCGCTCGACCTGGCCAAAGAGCTTACCATGCGCTATCCTAAGAAGGGTGGGGAGCCCACCCAGGTTATCGACCCTGATTATGTGAATCATTATCGCGAGGTCTTGATAGAGCGCCGCAAAGAGATAGAGCGGATAAACTCATTTTGGCAACGCTGATTCAAAATATTGGGCAAACTGCGCTGTAATTAGAAATAAATGCCTATATTTGCACAAAACTGCAAACATAAAAATCATACAATATGAAACTGGCTCCCTCATCTACAGCATCACTTCACGCTGCTCTTGCTAAAATTGCCGAGTTGTACTCGGGCGAAGAAGACCAATTGGTGTCAACCGACTTCTATCTTATGCCCTCAAGCGAAGGCACTCTTTGCGTGTACAATGATGAAGACGAGGCTATAGCTACGGCTGAGGTACCCGAGTGGGAGACCTACGAGCCCGATACATTCTATGCTGATGTGGAGGCCGACCTGCGCGAAGCTATTGCTGGTGCCAATGCCAATGGCGAGCTCGAGCGTTTGGCTGTGTGGATGCCCTATTCATTTGTTTTGGTTGATGATGAGCGCGAGACTGTAGCCGACCTCCTGCTTGTAGATGAGGATACGCTGCTCGTGACCAACAGTCTGCTCGATGGGCTCAACGAAGAGCTCAATAGCTTCTTGGAGCAACTCTTGAATGATTAAAGGTTAACGGTTAAAGACCATCCCCAACAGCTAAACCGCCAATAGCTAACAGCCAACAAGACAAAATAAAAGCCTACGCATTGCGTAGGCTTTTATTTTGTCTTTACCAGCTCTTCGTATTAGTCGTTGAGCATCATCGGCATGAGGAGCATGAGGAGCTCTTCGTTTTCGTTCTGCTCGGCGGGTACGAGTACACCAGCACGTGAAGGATCAGAAACCTCGATCACTACATCCTGGCTGTTGATGTTTGCGAGGATATCCATGAGGAAGGTAGCCTTGAAGCCGATGCTCATGGCGTTGCCCTCGTAGCTGCATGTGAGCTTCTCCTCGGCCGACGTTGAGAAGTCGATGTCCTGTGCAGAGATGAGCAACTCGTTGTTGTTCATGCGCAACTTGATAAGGCTGCTGCTCTGTGAAGAGAATACCGATACGCGGCGCAGTGCACTCAGCATGGCAGCGCGGTCGATAGTGATCTTGAAGGGGTTATTCTGCGGGATTACCGAGTTGTAGTTGGGGTAGCGGCCCTCGATGAGGCGGCAGATCATGCGGTGGTTGGGCATCTCGAAGGTAGCGTTGCGGTCGTCAAAGGTAATCTTGATTTCGCCAGCCTCCTTAGCGAGCAGGTTCTTGAGCAATGCTGCGGGCTTCTTCGGAAGGATGAAAGCAGCCTTCTCGCCACCTTTTGCATTGAGCAGCTTGTAGCGCACCAGCTTGTGGCCATCTGAAGCAACGAGGGTGATGTAGTCAGCAAAGATGTCGAAGTAGATACCGTTCATCACAGGGCGCAACTCATCGTCGGCTGTGGCGAATACCGTGCGGTTGATGCCGCTCAGTAAGGTGTCTGCCTCAATGGTGAAGCTCACTGAGTTCTCGCCCATCAGCGCAGCCATGGGGTACTCGTCGGCCGACTGTCCTACGAGGCTATACTTACCATTCATATATTGTATTGACACCTCCATTGACTGAGTGTTCACTTCGAAGGTGATGGGCTGCTCGGGCAACTCCTTGATGGCGTCGAGCAATGTCTTTGAAGAGATGGCAAACTGGAAGTTGCCGTCGCTCTCTACCACCTCGAGTGAAGTATCGAGCGTAGTCTCGTTATCAGAAGCGGTGATTGATAAGTTGTTACCCTCTATATTGAAGAGGAAACAATCCAGAATGGGGAGTGTGCTCTTCGAGTTGATAACACGGCTGATAGCCTGCAGATGGCTGTATAGGGCAGCGCTTGATACGACAAATTTCATAGCTGTTATGTTTTATTCGTTGTTATACTTTTCCACTAAATTATAATCGTACAAAATTAACACAAAGTGCGTGGCTTACCAAAATTTTAGGCAAAAAAATTAGCAACGTATTTAATAAAAATGTATCTTCGCGCTCCGTTTGTTACGATGCCGAGGGCGAGAGCCTTTGGCGACGCTTGAAACGAAGTAAATAATCAAATAAAAATCATAAAATCAAAAGTTATGGAACTTACAGGTAAGATTATAGCAGTGTTGCCCGAGCGCGGTGGCGTCTCTAAGGCTGGCAACGAGTGGAAGATTCAGGAGTTTGTGCTCGAGACTCAGGAGCAGTACCCCCGCAAGATGATGTTCAACGTGTTTGGCGCCGATCGCTTGGCACAGTTCAATATCCAGTTGGGCGAGGTGCTCACCGTATCGTTCGATATCGATAGCCGCGAGTACAATGGCCGTTGGTACAACGACATCCGTGCATGGAAGGTCGATCGCAATGTAGCTCCCGCTGCTCCTGCAGCAGCACCCGCTGGTGCTCCCGTGCCTCCTCCTATGGCCGATCCCTTCAGCGCAGCAGCACCTCAGATGAACGCTTCTAACGAGGCTGACGATCTGCCCTTCTAATTGTCAACAGCCATAGGCTGTGACGTTAACGATAACGATGACGAAAACCAGGCTCCGCGGTGTATACCCATCCGGACGGCATGTTTTCGTCATCGTTTTTTTATCAATGGTCAACGGAACTTAGAGGGTTGAATGTTTAATGTTTAGAGTTTAGGGTACCTCCGGAGGTATACCAGAGCAAAGCTCCTTTAACCGTTGCGCAGCAACTTTCACCGAAGCGCAGCTTCTTTCACCGTGCGCAGCACTTTCACCGAAGCATAGCTTCTTTCACCTAAAATCCTTCAGCTGCGTTTGCAGTCGTTGTCGGGTAAAGAAGATGCGGCTCTTCACTGTGCCCAGCGGCAACGCCAGCTTGTCGGCAATTTCCCGATACTTGAAGCCCGACACGTGCATGGCAAAGGGCACTCGGTATTCGCGTGGCAGAGCCCCCACGGCGCGGCGTATCTCCTTGGTGTCGTAGGCACTCTCGGTGCTCTCGAATCCCGCATCCTGCGGCTGCGACAGGTGATACAGGTTGTCCGTGCGGTCCACGAAGGTCTGGTCGCGCACCGTCTTGCGGTAGTTGTTGATGAAGATGTTGCGCATGATCGTATACATCCAACCCTTAAAGTTGGTGTCTGGCATGTACTTGTCCTCATTGTCCAGCGCTTTTAGCGATGTCTCTTGCAGTAGGTCATACGCCTCATCGCGGTCCATTGTCAGTTTGTAGGCATAGCGCAATAGTTCGTCTTGCACAGCTACTAAGTCGCGGCGGAAAGTCTCGGTACTCATAATCTTCGTTTTTTAATGGGGTTATTGTTGGGGTTGATTTTTAAGTTTAGTGTTGAATGTTTAATGTTGAATGTTGAGGGTTGAATGTTGAGGTTAGCGGTGAGCTATGAGCGGTGAGGTGAGCGAAGTTCAGCTGTCTTTCAATTTTCAATTTTTAATTTTTAATTTACTTCGTCCTCCGGAGGTATACCGGAGCAAAGCTCCTTTAACCGTTGCGCAGCAACTTTCACCGAAGCGCAGCTTCTTTCACCGTGCGAAGCACTTTCACCGCTACAAAGTAGCTTTCACCGTTGCGCAGCACTTTTTCGCTTGCAAAAGTATCCTCCACTTTCCAACATGTCAGGGGGTAAATAGTTGTTCGTATGGGGATTTTTTCACATTTGTATAATCTTCCCCCATCCTTTGTATGTTTGTCCCCGCTGCGCCACAGCTTTCCGTATGGGGGAGTGGCGGAGCAAACTGCGATGAAATCGCTCTTTTTTCACTCCTTTTCCCAATTGCAATACTTTTGCAATATCCATTTTTGATATATTCTCACATATTTTCCATACATTTGTAGCAACCAAAAAACACAAACGTATGCGAACCGAAGTTTTGCGAAGGTATTTCCCACTGTTGGTATTTGCGATGCTACTGGCTTCCTGTGCCGACCGTGCACCGCTTCATCGTTTGGAAGCCATTGAGCAGGTCATCGATACCGATCCCGAGACAGCCTACTACATGCTCGACAGTATCGACCACACCCGTTTGCATGGTGAGGCGCGTGCCCTCTATGCCCTGCTTGCCACGCAGGCCGACTACCAGTGCTACGTGCCGCTCACAAGCGATTCGCTCATACGCCTTGCTGCCGACTACTACGATGGGCATGCGCCCCACCGTCGTGCCGCCTTGGCCCATTACTATTTAGGCTGCACCTATACTGAGCTGGGCGATGATGCTGCGGCCATCCGTGCCTATATGCAGGCGCAGCCACTCTTCCCCGACACTACCGTGCGTCAGTATGCCCTGTGTTATCAGAACATGGCTCGCCACTACCGCAATCGCAATATGTTTGCCGAGAGCCTTGCAGCCTTCACCGCCTTCCGTAGTTTCATGCAGCAGCGCGGCAATACCATCGATGTGTTCAATGCCGATTATCAGATTGCCGTCACCTACCTCTATATGGAGCAGTTCGATGAGGCCACCACGCGCCTCCGTGCTCTCCTTGCCCACGAGCAAGTACCTCAGCGCATAGCCGATGAGGCCGCCTTCCAATTGGCCAAGATAGCCTGCTATCATACCGAAGACTATGCCGAGGCCCTGCGTTGCATCAATCACCACATTGGCTCCGTGACCGATGCGCGTCGCCTTGGCCCCGACTACAGCATCAAGGGCGACATCTACTTAGCCCTGGGGCTTACCGATTCGGCCCGCCATTACTTCCACCTCGCCCTGCTGCCCGCTCGCGATGTGTATGCCGATTGCAACACCTATTACAAACTCATCGAACTGTCCCTTGCCGAAGGCCGCACCGATTCCATATCCTCTTACGTTGACCATCACACCGCCTTGCTCGACTCTATAGCCCGCATGCAGAGCCGCACCGAGGTGGAGCGCGTACACACCGAGCATACCATGCTCCTTCACGACCGCTCCATGCGCGAGCGCCACATCCGTTTCGTGCTCTTGGGTACTGCTGTCGTCGTCGTCCTTGCACTTGCGCTGCTGGCATTGTTCGTGATACTCGACAATCACCGCAAGTCTGCCTACATACGCTTGCAGAAGCAGTTGCAGCAAAACCGTGTCGAGATGTTGGCTCTCACCGCCTTGGCCGACGATAGCGAGCCTTCGCTCTCCGAGCCCGCAGGCGAGCGCCTCTATGCTCTGCGCCGCCAGCGTGTGGAGTACTGCCGCCAGCTCTTTGCACACACCGAGTGGCAGTCCCGCCTCACTCAGATTGAGCACACCCCCGATGTGATGCTCTCTCTTACGCTAAGTGAGCGCAACGCTCTGCAGCAAGTCATCTTCGACACCTTTGCCGATGCTATGATCGATTTCAAGAACGAATGCCCGTCCCTCACCACGAGCGACCTGCAGTTGCTCATCTTCACCTTGCTCGGCTGCTCCATCCGTACCATTTCCATCTGCACCTCCATCTCCGAGAATGCCTTGCGCTCGCGTAAGACCCGCATGAAAGCCAAGATGACGGAAGAGCTCTACCAATTCGTGTTCGGATGATGCCATTTACTCAGACTTCTTATCTCACGCAGGACGCTAAGGCTTTTTTATTCTCTCACGCAGAGTCGCCGAGGACACAGAGAACGCTTGCGATGCTCGCGTTAGCCTGCCGGAGGTTACATACAAGCGATAGCGATGTATGCTTTGCGTTCTCTGCGACCTCTGCGTGAGACCTAATCACATGTACTGTGTGAAAGATACCCCTCAATAGTCATTTGCGAATCTTTTGACGCCTTCCTTCAACTCCCCCTATGGCGAAAGTTCATAAATCGGTTGGCAATGGCAAGGATAACGATGACGTTCTTGGACGAGCCAAGTGCTTGCGCTATTAACGTTAACCTCTTGACAAATCAGAAAAATGACGTAACTATCAGTACTTCCTTGCAAGTACTGCAGTACTTTAGGCCAAGTACTCGAGTACTTACAGCTAAGTACTCGAGTACTGGCAAGGAAGTACTGGATTTTGATGAGGTGAGTGTGTCATCCCGACAGAGCGCAGCAACGAGGAATCTCTGTGAGATTTCCGCAATGCTCAATTCTTAGGTTTTCGTTATCCTCATCGTTGCAGCGCTACACGCCAATATAGAGCTTCGCTTTAAGATCTACGCTCTGCCAAAGCCAACCGATTTATGAACTTTCGCCATATAGAAACGCCCTTTTTCATTCTGTTGCACCACAAACGTCACTATTCAGGCGATGCAATTTTTGCCCATTCCATCGGTGTTTTTCACTTTGCAATACTTTTGCAATACCCAATTTCGTTGTTTTTTACCATATAATGTCTATATTTGCTCTCAATAATGAAAAGAAATACATTTTGTACTATGAAAAAGAGGATTTTTAGTTTGCTACTCCTGCTCTGTTCCATTATCACAGGTACCGCCACAGCGCAAGAATCTGGAGATAAAGAACGTTTCTTCCCTGCAAACAGCATTCGTTGCACCAACGTGATAACCGTAAACTTTGCGGAAATGGACCGGACAGTTCCTAAAGAGACCATCTACTATGAGATGTGGACGGGCAATGACACCATCGTTGACGGGAAGCCATGTGTGACGTTGTGGCAACAGTTTGACCGCGACATCACCACTATAACCAATCATCCGCATAAAGCCTTCACACCTGAGTTGGAGGGTGTCATCTATGAGGCAGACAACGGATATGTATACTTCAAATACATGAATGACGATGGCAACGACTGGAAGTTCCTCTACGACTTCTCATCGCCCAACCGTAATGAAGGAGATACCATTTGTCTTGGAATGAACGACATGGAAGAAACCGTATACGAAGGCATCGACCAAATAAGCACATGTACCCTGCACAATGGCAGAGAAGTACAAGTCGCAGAAGGTCTGATGTATGGTATCGGCTATCAGAGTTACCCATTCTTCTTCCCCAATTACATGTGGGTAATGATTAATGCTTACGTCCCGATATATGACCCTATAAACTTTTATCGTAACGGTGAACTCCTGTGGGGAGTTCCGTACGATATGCACAGCAAACTCGCAGCCAATGAACAGGATTTGGATGTAGACGGCAAGAAGTGGCACATCAGGACACAAGTACCTTATATCGACGACAGATATACGAATGATGTGTTCATGTGGATTGAGGGAGACACGATTGTGGAGGATATCAGATACAAAAAGCTATACAAGCAAACACGCAACGTGAAGGATAGTAGCATGGGGACAATTGAAGTAGGCTACTGCAGACAAGAAGGAGATAAGTATTATCAAGACGGGAAACTTATGTTTGATTTTGGGCTTGGAGAAGGTGACATGTTTGCGACAAGTACCGAAAATGAAGAAGCTGGTTTCTTTTATACAGTAGTGAGCATTGGTGATACCCTATTGCTTGATGGACTACCACGAAAATATATGGTCATTGCGCCAAGCTACGAAGGTATGATAAAATCAAACCACACTGACATATGGGTCGAGGGTATAGGCTCGCTTTCCATGGGAATCTTCGAAAATGACTTCTATTACATGGCTGGTCTGAGAAAAGAGCTACAAAGTTGCTCTTATAATGGGATATATATCTACAAAAAGAAAGAAGAATCCAAAACCTATCTCGTCACCGAGGGCAAGCAATGGGCAGTGGAACGCTACACCATGGGAGGAGTGCAGGGAGTCTATTCTTATTGCTTGCAGGGCGACACTATTATCAATGGAAAAGAATACAAGATAGAGCACGAAGGCTGTGGAAAGGACTTGTCGGGCATGAAACCCTCTGGACGTTATATGCGTGAGGAGAATGGCAGAGTATACAGTTATGTCCATACGGAGCATTATAAAGATGAGGACGAGGTTCTGTTCTTTGACTTCAATCTTGAGGATGGCGATACGATAGTCTACATTCCTGATGTATATAGCCTTCATGTCATGGATGTATATGATGCCGTTGTTCCTCACAGTGACGGGCAGTCACGCAAATGCTATGAGGTGGAACTATGGAATATTCGCGAAGAAGGAGTCTATGATTCCGACGATTTTGGCGGTACCTTTGTCGAAGGCATAGGAAATCTCTGTAGTGGACTTTCTGACCCAGGTTTTGGATTAGTAGGAAGCAACCAAAGACTGCTCTATGTGAAGCAAGGCGACACGATATTGTATCAGAGAGAAGAGGAGAACCCCAAAGAACAATCCAAATTCTTTGCGGATGACACGAAATGGTATGGAGAAGAGGACTACGTCTATTATTCTTCGCATCATAGGACCTCCATCTCATACTCTCTGGGGACAGACACTGTGATTGATGGCCAACTAGGCCAAACATTATATCGTGACGGTGAATATCAAGGTACATTCTTTGTGAAAGGAGAGAGTGTATGGTTTAAGCCTTCCACAATATTTTCATGGTTTATCAATATATGGGAAGAGGAGGAGCTACCAACTTTCCTTCTCTACGATTTCTCCTTACAAGTGGGTGATACGATATTTTATGATGAACGGGGTTTAGGATATACTTATGAGAAGACCGAAGAATATAGCCCCAATCTAGTAGTAAAAGCGGTGCGTGAGGTTCATGGACGCAAGGTCATTGATTTCGACGATGGAGAACAATGGATTGAAGGCATAGGAAGTATACGCGAACCATTCTTCGAGCGCTGGCGCCCCCGATTGGACGGCCCAGGGAACACTTATGAGAGTATTTATCAAGTAGTAGCCGATAGTGCGACAATATGGTTCAAGGGGGAACTTGCCAACCCTAATATTGAGCCTTGGCTTAAGGCTGGTATGACATGGACGGAAAACAAACAGTATAATGAAGGAGAAGATTATGTTTCTCATCAGATAAAACTTGGCAAAGGTAGTCTTCCCGGTCGATTTAGCGTCAGTATTACAGGAATGGATCCTTGGGAGAAACCGTTCTACGAGCTTCAGGTCTTCAATAATAAAGTGTATGGTTTAGGAATGAACAGTATCATTTTATGTTATGATTTTTCTTTGTCAGTGGGAAATAAAGTTTCATTACTCAAGTCATACAATTATGGATTAGATAATTGCTATTATTACTATGACAACTGTCATGTAACGAAAGTTGACACCGTCGTATACTATGGAGTTCCAAGAAAACGTATAATTCTCTCTGGCGATCGCGATGATGTTTGGGTAGAAGGCATCGGTTCATTGACGCGATTGTTCCCTCTTGACAATCTTGACGCAGGAGGTGATTACAGTATTATGGCTAATTATAGTAAAGTTGTCGAATGTAGCTACAAAGGCAATTTACTATATCGAAAGGATGATCTGGAAATTACACGCCCAACCATTAAACGCGGCTACGGCCTCTATCACAGCGACAGCTACCTCTATCGCTATACCATCGATGAGAGTAAGGAGGTAACCGACTCCACCGACTTTGCACGCTGGTACGACAAGACGGTGATCCGTATCGATGTGGACACCATTGGTCCCAATGCCTTTGCGGGTGCTACCTTCCGCCAAGGACAAATCATCTGCTTCACCGAACGTCTCAATACCATCTTCAAGGATGCGTTCACGGGTATCAATATCCTGCCGCGCTCAACGCAGGATGCATCTTTAGCCGATGACCTAACACTTGTGTTTGAAGGCAATCGCCCACCGCTCATCGATAAGAATCAAGTTCTCGACTATGCCGACAATACCTGCCGCATCAACTATGCCGTGCCCGACATCGCTACCTATGTAGCAAGCGATATCCAATGGACCTATACCACGCTGATGACCATCGAAGACCTGTTGCGTGGCCAAATCTCGCCCGAGAACGAGGTTACCGTGTCCGATTCTACGGAGGTGCAGGTGAATGTGGATGCCTCAGAGGATAATACGAACACCGGTGGCTTGGTCGTAGTAGTGGAGGCCCGTCCACGCAAGGATATCCCGATACGCATTGGCGATGGTGAGAACAAGGATATCTACAGCCGTGCTCCGGCTTGGCAACGTTATACCATGGAGTTGAAGGTTACCGATAGTCGGGAGACTGTGCTCTTCGAGGATGCCCAAGAGTGCAATGCCGAGGAGGGATGCGTGTTTGAGGTGGTGCTCAGCGCTTATCCTGAGGATGGAGTCGTTTACCTGCACTCGCGTAGCACTGATATGTTTAATCGATCTACGGAGTGGATGGTGCAGAAAGCCTCTTTGTATAGAAACGGAGAGGAGGGCTACTACTTCACCGATGTTAATGTGAACCTCGACAAACATGGCGCAGAGGAGAAACTCACTGCAACCATCACTGGTGACTCGATACGCATCACTGGCTATTACCTCTCTAACTGTGCCGGTGAACTCACTTGTGAGGCTTATGCCAAAACTGATGAAATCGCGCTTATATTCTATGATGAGCCATTGGCCAATTGTGTGGGTATACATTATGTGGATTTCACAATTCCTTTGTTGACTACTCCCGTGGAGGCTATCTATGTCGTTGCTTCTTACGACCAGAGTGTGCTGATGGAAGTGGAAATCCTACCCGAAGGTGCGGTGGGCAAGCTTGGTTTGTCGGGTAAAGACGCCCCCTACTACGACCTTACAGGCCGCAGGGTAGCGCACCCCACACGCGGTGTATACATACGAAACGGAAAGAAAGTGATACTCTAATTTGATTGCAGCCTATTGCATGCATTTGCAATATGGCTGCAATGCTTTTGCAATATAAAATAGTTGTCAGAATATGTCGAAGTTTGCATCTTTGCACTGCGAATCCCGATAGTGCGGGAAGCAAACTAAACTTCTAACATTAAAGATTTATGCTTATGAAAAAGATTTCTCTGATTTTTGCTGTCCTGGCGATGGCAATGTGCATGTCGGCACGCTCCTACGTTGCGATGTCTGATCCCAACTGTATGGCGCTCGATGAGGGTGAAGCGGTGGATACCATGTCGTATAAAGGTTTTGCGCTCAATGAAACAGATTTGCATCTGTATGTGGGGCAAAGCTTCCAATTGGAAGTCACTTGGGACAATCCCGAGTGGGCCGCTGAGCATAGCGCGGGCGTGACTTATAGCTGCGGCTCCGATGTGGTGTCGGTTGACGATAGGGGATTGGTTATCGCACGTCGCGTAGGTGATACCTATGTGCACGTTCAGGCCAATGGGGTGGAGCAGGTCTGCTTCGTCTCAGTATATCCCGGAGAGCAAGAGGATCCCTTTAAAAGTATGACCTTGCCTTTGGGTGATTTCCTTGAGGGCGAAGGAGATGATTTTGAGGTGACTCTCATCGATGGTACGCTGCGCCTGAAAGGTTCATTCTGGGGACATGCCTGTATCCCCTCCGAACTGGCATATGCGATTATAGATGATTACGCCTTTTTTGATATATACACCAATACTGAAGACTCCACATGTACTGATGGCTGGCAAGGCTCGTTCATGGTGCGGCAGACGATTGATGTCAGCTTTGAAGGTTGTACCTCTGAATTGTATGAGGTGTATGTAAATAATAAGTGTTACCAGGAAGATGAAGAGCAAGTAATGAATGCAGTGATATATCGTGGTGCTCCTAATCGTTATGGCACATATGCGAATGTAGATCTCAACAAGGAATACGAACGTCAGGTTCTGGAAGCGGAAATTTGTGGCGACTCTATCCATATCATAGGATATTGTTATTCCAATTGCGGTATGGACCTGTACTGTATAGCTGAAGATAAGGGCGGTAGCATTAGCCTTACATTCCATCAGATAGGTCTGATGGGTGCTACTTGCATGGGTAATCACTATGTGGATTTCACTATTCCCTGCATGAGTGAACAGGTAGATGAAATTTTTGCGTATGGCCCGTACGACCAGAATGTGAAATGGGAGGTGCATTTGATAACAGCTTCAGTGGATAGTCTCACTCGTGACGATGCCGACGCTCCCTGTTATGACCTTACAGGCCGCAAGGTAGCGCACCCCACACGCGGCGTATATATACGAAACGGGAAGAAAGTGGTACTTTAAGAATCTATACAGCCATATTGCGATTTGCAATATGGCTGTATTGTTTGCTTATTCGCTCATTTATTCGTACCTTCGCACTCTCTGAAATATGAACGACGTGCGATATGAGTAAGATAAAAAATATTTTTGCAGCAGTGAGCAGGCATAAGTATGCCATCACTATTGTGTCTTTCTTGCTGATAATATGCTTCTTTGATCAGAACAACTTGATGCTCAGACTGAAGCATAGAAGGCAGATTTATGACCTGGACCGCGAGATTGAATACTACGAGGCGCTGCGCGACTCGAGTGTGGCCGGACTGAAGGAGCTGGCCGAGGATAGCAGCAACCTGGAGCGTGTTGCGCGTGAGAAGTATGGCATGCATTTCCCTAACGAAGATGTGTTTATAATCCGATGAAAAAGATTTGTCAGTATACCTATATGGTGGGCGGCGTGCTGCTGGTGGTGGGCGCGGCTCTGTATATCACTAAGTGGGCGGGTGCGCCCTATCTCTATCTGCTCGGTGCCTTCCTGTTTGGTGCCATGCAGATGCAGGATCGCTACACGGGTACCAATTTCGTGATACGCCGTCTGCGTCGTCAGCAGCTCGCGGGAGCCATTGCGCTCATGGTGGCGGGCATTGCCATGCTCGTATGCAAGCATAATGAGTGGATATTGTGTCTGCTCGTGGGATGCCTGTGCGAACTGTATACGGCTTTCCGCATCCCGCAGGAATTGGAAAAAGAGAAACATAGCTAAGGCGCAATGGTGAAAAAAGGAAAAAATCCTTAAATAATGATAAAAGGTTTTCTGATTTCAAGAATACCTTTTATTTTTGCACTGCTTTCAGACACATCCGTATGACCCGACTGCTCTACATATCTTGTCTCGCATGCATGCTCCTCTCGTGCTCGAAGGGGTATCGCATCAAGGGCACATCGAACTTGTCCAACCTTGAGGGCAAGACGGTGATGCTGATGACGGCAGTGGAAAACCAGTGGGAGCTGATCGACTCGTGCGAACTGCTGCATGGCTCGTTCCGCATGAATGGCAGGGTCGACTCTACGATGATTGCTACGCTCTTCCTCGACGGACAGGCAGTGATGCCGCTCATCATCGAACCGGGAAAGATTGATGTGGTCATCAGCGATCTCATGCTCAATGTGTCGGGAGCACCGCTCAACGACTCGTTGTATGCCTTCATCGCCGAGAAGTATAAGCTCGATCTGCGTGCTGTGGAGCTCGAGCGCATCGAGCCGCAGATGATTATGAATGGCTACGCTTCCGATGTGATAGAGGCCTACGTAGACTCCATGTATACCCGTTTGGGCAATGATATGCGCAGTCTGGTGCTCGGGTTTATCAGGGAGAACTATGATAACGTGCTGAGCCTGTGCGGATTCTCGATGCTGTGCAACGGTCTGCCTCGCCCGCTGATTACCCCGCTCATGCAGGAGGTGATTGACGATGCTCCGAAGGAGTTTCTCTCGCATCCTTCGATCAGTGAATATTTGCGTTTGGCCCACGAAGACACCGAGCGCTACGGTGTGGCCAGTGTTGTGGCCGAATAAAAACAAAACTGCCGAAGGGATATGATGACGCTGCTATGTATATACGTTTATAAGTTGCTGGCCAAGAAGCTCTGCAACTTCTCCATCTTCAGACCGCGACGCTCTGCGTAGTCGCGCAGCTGGTCGGCACCAATTTCTCCAACAGCAAAATATATAGCCTGCGGATGGGCTATCATGAGCCCCGATACCGATGAGGCGGGCTGCATGGCTCCATTGTCAGAGAGCGTGATGCCTATCTGACTCAAATCCAACAATTCATCGATGATAAAGTTGACCGACTGGTCGGGCAAGCTGGGATAGCCTACGGCAGGACGTATGCCCTGAAAGGCTTCGGCATGTAGCTCACGCATGGTGAGCTGCTCCTCCTTGGCATAGCCCCAATGCTGCTTGCGCACCTCCTCATGCAGCCGCTCGGCCGTGGCCTCGGCAAGGCGGTCGGCGATGGTAGAGGCAAGGAGTGTGCGCTCGCTTGCGGGGATATGTGCCGTTGTGGCAAACACCCCTATCGTGTCGGGTGTGCCCGATGAGGCGGGACGCACGAAATCGCTCAGGCAGAGTGTATACCCCTTTGCACCGGCATGCTGCTGGCGCAAGAGGGGCAGTCGGGTGTGCGTGTCGATGACGATATCGTCGCCTGCGCTGTTGGCATCGGCTATCATACACAGCGCTTCGCATAGCGGCGCGTCGGCCCACTGGCGCAGCAGAGCCATGGCATCGGCATACAGCGTGGTGGCCTCGCGTGCTTTGGCCTGCTCCTCGGGAGCAAAAGAGGCTACCCACCCCGCACGGCAAGCGGGGCATTGGTGCACCTCGGCAATAGCAGCATAGCGGGGTTCCATGCCCCATGCGTGGAAGAAGTAGATCCAGTTGATGTAGGGTACTACTTCGCTGACGCGATACCTCTGAGTTATGCGTTTAGGCTTCTGGCCTGTGGTAGCTTGCATCGTGCGGCACTCAATTCTCAAATCGCAATCGTTGTCCCATCACGCTCACGTCAAACGCGCCGTTCTCATACACGGCATGTCCGTTGACCCAGGTGCAGGCGATGTCGTGGCTGAAGGTATGTCCCTCGAAGGGGCTCCAGCCGCACTTGCTCACGATCTCGGCAGCATCTACCATGTGCGGAGCATGGGGGCGCACCAGTACGAGGTCGGCCTGATAGCCCTCGCGGATGAAGCCGCGGCCAGCCACCTTATATAATATAGCCGGATTGTGAGCCATCTTTTCCACCAGCTGGGGTAGGGTGATGACGCCCTCTTCAGCCAGTTCGAGCATGGCAGGCAATACATACTGTATGGCGGGTATTCCCGATGCAGCCTTCAGGCATCCGCCCACCTTCTCGGCAGGCAGGTGAGGCGCATGGTCGGTGCCGATGACGTCGATGAGTCCCTCGCGCAGCGCCTGGCGCAGAGCATCGCGGTCGGCAGCACTCTTCACGGCAGGGTTGCACTTGATGCGGGTGCCGTAGGTGGCATAGTCGGCATCGGTAAAGTAGAGGTGCGGCAGGCACACCTCAGCGGTAATCTTCTTGTGGGCGATGTCGCCGGCTGTGAGCAACTCCAGTTCGCGTGCGGTGCTGATGTGCATCACATGGATGCGTGCTCCAGTGCGCTGTGCCAACTCCACTGCCTTGGCGGTAGAGCGGTAGCAGGCCTCCTCGCTGCGCACGAGGGGGTGGTAGGTCACGTCGGGGTCGTCGCAGCCCGTCTCGGCCTTATACTTGGCGGTGTTGGCAGCTATCACCTCCTGGTCCTCGCAGTGCAGGGCGATGAGTGTGGGCGACTCGCTGAAGATGGCCTCCAGTCGCTCCTCCTCGGCTACGAGCATGTTGCCCGTGCTGCTACCCATAAACACCTTGAGTCCGCACACCTGTGTGGGGTCAATGCGGTGTATCTCCTCCATGTTGTCCGAGGTGGCACCCAGGTAGAAGGAGTGGTTGACGAGGCACTTGGTGGCTGCGTCGGCAAACTTAGCCTCCAGCGCGTCGATGGTAGTCGTCTGCGGATTGCAGTTGGGCATGTCCATCACCGAGGTGATGCCGCCGCGTGCCGCCGCACGGCTCTCGGTGGCCATGTCGGCCTTGTGGGTCAGACCCGGGTCACGGAAGTGCACGTGGTCGTCAATGGCGCCCGGCATGAGGTAGCAGCCCGCAGCATCTACGATGCGGTCGGCAGCGATGGGTTCGGCACTGGTGCCACGCACGATGGCGGCTATCTTCTCATCTTCTATCAGCACACTGCCAGTGTACTGCTCGCCCTCATTCACGATGATGGCATTCTGGATTAACGTCTTCATATGACCTCAAAGGTACGAATAATTTTAATATTTCGTTCGTTTTGTAATAAATTTAACTTGTTTCGTACTCTTTAAATAGGTGGTGTCTAAGAAATGCTCAAATAAATTTGGCATTTCGCTCGTCTTGCAGTAATTTTGTCACCTTAAAGAATTTGTTTGGATTTTCACTAAAAGTAAAAGTATAACAAAAACCTATTAGCGGTAAAATCCAAACAGATTCTAAGTAATAGCAGACAATTATAACCAAATATAGATTATGGCACAACAAGAAGAAACTTTCAAGAAAATCGTATCGCATTGTAAGGAGTACGGTTTCGTGTTCCCCTCATCAGAGATTTATGACGGCCTCGGCGCTGTATATGACTATGGTCAGATGGGTGTGGAGCTGAAAAACAATATCAAACAATACTGGTGGCAGTCAATGGTGTTGCTCAACGACAACATCGTAGGTATCGACTCAGCCATCTTCATGCACCCCACCATCTGGAAGGCTTCAGGTCACGTGGATGCATTCAATGACCCCCTCATTGACAACAAGGACTCTAAGAAGCGCTACCGCGCTGACGTCCTCATCGAGGACCAGCTCGCCAAGTACGACGAGAAGATTGCCAAGGAGGTAGCCAAGGCTGCCAAGCGTTTCGGTGAGGCTTTTGACGAGGCACAGTTCCTCGCTACCAACGGTCGCGTACTCGAGATCCAGGCTAAGCGCGATGCCCTCCACGAACGTTTCGCTGCTGCTCTCAACGCATCAGACCTCAACGAGCTCCGTCAGATCATCCTCGACGAGGAGATCGTATGTCCCATCTCAGGTACACGCAACTGGACCGAGGTACGTCAGTTCAACCTCATGTTCTCTACCGAAATGGGTTCTACCGCTGACGGTGCTATGAAGATCTACCTCCGCCCCGAGACTGCGCAGGGTATCTTCGTTAACTACCTCAACGTACAGAAGACCGGCCGTATGAAGGTTCCCTTCGGTATCGCACAAATTGGTAAGGCTTTCCGTAACGAGATCGTAGCTCGTCAGTTCATCTTCCGTATGCGCGAGTTCGAGCAGATGGAGATGCAGTTCTTCGTACGCCCTGGCACAGAGCTCGACTGGTTTGCTAAGTGGAAGGAGACCCGCTTGAAGTGGCACAAGGCCCTCGGCTTCGGCGACGACCACTACCGCTACCACGATCACGACAAGCTCGCTCACTACGCTAACGCAGCTACCGATATCGAGTTCCTCATGCCCTTCGGCTTCAAGGAGGTAGAGGGTATCCACAGCCGTACCGACTTCGACCTCTCACAGCACGAGAAATACTCAGGTAAGAGCATCAAGTACTTCGATCCCGAGATCAACGAGAGCTACGTACCCTACGTTATCGAGACCTCAATCGGTGTTGACCGTATGTTCCTCAGCGTGCTCTGCGCTTCATACCAGGAGGAGAAGCTCGAGAATGGTGAGACCCGCGTAGTGCTCCGCCTCCCCGCAGCCCTCGCTCCCGTGAAGCTCGCTATCATGCCTTTGGTGAAGAAGGATGGTCTGCCCGAGAAGGCACGCGAGATCCAGGATATGCTGAAGTTCCACTTCAACTGCCAGTACGACGAGAAGGACTCTATCGGTAAGCGCTACCGTCGTCAGGATGCCATCGGTACTCCCTACTGTATCACTATCGACCACGACACCCTCAAGGACAACTGCGTGACCTTGCGTAACCGCGACACCATGGAGCAGGAGCGCGTGAGCATCGACAGCCTCGTAGGTCTCTTGGCTGATAAGGTGAGCATCACTGGTACACTCAAAACTTTGAAATAAAGCCTCACCCCCAAGCCCTCCCCCGTAGGGAGGGGCTTTGTAGGGAAAGCAATAAAGATAATAAATTCAATGAATCTACGTAGAAATTCTCTATCAAAGATGATGGGCGCATTCCTGTTCCCTCTCTTTTGTGTGGCGGGGCTGCTCTTCACCTCGTGTGAGGAGACCGCTGCGGTGGACGAATATGCCAACTGGGAGGAGCGCAACATCGCGTTTATCGACTCCATCGCCAAGGTGGCCGAGGCAAATGCCGATGGCAAGTGGCTGAAGATACTTTCCTTCAACCTCAACGAAACCGATAAGGACGGCAATGTCGTGGAGTGGGATGTAGACGACTACATCTACTGTCACGTCGAGGCCGAGGGCACAGGCACGCAGCATCCGCTGTTTACCGATAGCGTAGAGGTCAACTACCGCGGACGCCTCATCCCCACGCTGAGCTACCCTGACGGATACGTGTTTGACCAGTCGTACAAGGGTGCGCTCAATCCGGCAGTCAACGTGCCTGCTACGTTTGGTGTAGGCAATGTCATCGTAGGATGGAGCACTGCGCTGCAAGTGATGGTGGCTGGCGATATCTGGCGTGTATATATACCGGCAAGCCTGGCCTATGGCAGTGGCAAGCAGACCAGTATACCCGCATATTCGGCACTCATCTTTGATATGAATCTGGTGAAAATATTACATTGACAACTCTATGGGAGTTCATGGCGCATGCTCATGAACTCCCTTTTTTAATAACCTATCTAACACACACACAAAGTTATGAAAAGAAATGCGATTGCTCTTTTGTTTGTAGCCCTCGTGGCAAGTTTCGCTTCTAAAGCAAGTGCACAGAACCTGCAAGTACTCTACGATACCAATCGTGGCTGCGTGACCACCACCTTCGAGATGTTCCGCCCCGATGCTTTTGGTAGCACCTTCACATTCATCGATATGGACTACAATGGCACAGCAGTCGGTGCTTATACCGAGATTGCTCGCGAGTTCTGCTTCTGGCAGGATTCTGAGTGGAACTGGTTGTCAGTGCACGCTGAGTTCAACGGCGGTTTGGCAGGTGCCACCTCATTCAATAACTCATGGCTCTTGGGTCTTACCTACTCAGGTCACTCTGACGACTTCTCTAAGACATGGTCAGTAACTGCTTCGTACAAGGCCATCCCTGGTACTGTAGGTCTCGAACTTCAGAAGCAGCCTCACAACTTCCAGCTCACAGGTGTATGGGGTATCAGCTTCCTCAACAACTGGTGCTCATTCAGCGGTTTTGCTGATTTCTGGCGTGAGGCTCGCGTATGGCAGAATACCAACTTTATCTTCATTACTGAGCCCCAGCTTTGGGTAAACCTCAACAATATTGCTGGTATGGAGAATGTTAACCTCAGCGTAGGTGGTGAGTTGGAGATTTCAAACAACTTCGTAGAGAAGGGCTTCCGCGTAATGCCCGCTCTCGGTGCTAAGTGGACCTTCTAAAATTGAAAGTTGAAAATTAAAAATAATAATATAGATGTTGTCCACGTTTATAATTCTCCTCCTAATTTAGGAGGAGTACCCTCGAAGAGGGGGAGGTGGTACGACTTCTTCTAATAATACCCCCTCCGCTACGCTCGTCCCCCTACTTTAGGGGGACAATACAGAGACTTGGACAACTGCTATATTATCTCCAAATTAAAAATTGAAAACTGCGAGTGTGCAGAATTTTATTTATGCATGCTACGAACGTAGCAGTTTCGATGAAATCAAAATTAGGCTCCGCGAGTCAGCAAATAAATCATAAATCACAAATCACAAATCATAAAATGAACAAATTACAAAAACTTTTCGGTTTCGATCCGAAAACCTCTACCGTACGCACCGAGGTGTTGGCAGGTATCACCACCTTCCTCACCATGTCGTACATCCTGGCAGTCAACCCCGGCATGTTCAGCTTGCTTGATGGCATGCCCGCAGGTGCCGTATTTACTGCAACCGCTTTGGCTGCTATCGTAGGCTGTATGGCTATGGCTTTCATCGGTAAGCTCCCCTTCGGACTTGCTCCCGGTATGGGTTTGAATGCCTTCTTCGTATTCACCGTATGCATGGGTATGGGCTACTCATGGCAGTTTGCCCTCACCGCCGTGTTCATCGAGGGTATTCTCTTTATCCTTATGACCATCACCAACATCCGTGAGGCCATCGTGAATGCCATCCCGCAGAACCTGCGTTATGCTATTGGTGCCGGTATCGGTCTATTCATCGCCTTCATTGGTTTGCAGAATGCAGGCATCATCATCAACAACGATGCCACCCTCGTAGGTCTTGGCGACATCACCAAGGGCTCTGCTCTGCTCGCTGTTATTGGCTTGGTTATCACTGGCGTGCTCTATGCTAAGAACGTGCGTGGCGCTATGCTCATCGGTATTCTCGCTACTACCCTCATCGGTATCCCCATGGGTATCACCGAGTTCCAGGGCGTGATGTCAATGCCCGATACCATCGCTCCCATCTTCTGTAAGTTTGAGTGGGACAAGGTCTTGACCCTCGACATGCTTGTAGTGGTGTTCACCTTCCTCTTCATCGATATGTTCGACACCATGGGTACCCTCATCGGTGTGTGCACCAAGGCCGACATGGTAGATAAGAAGACTGGTCGTATCCCCCGCTTGAAGGATGCCTTCATGGCCGATGCTATCGCTACCACTGTAGGTGCTGCGCTCGGTACCTCTACCACCACCACCTATGTGGAGAGTGCATCAGGTGTGGCTCAGGGTGGCCGTTCTGGTCTCACAGCCTTCGTTATCGGCTGCTGCTTCATCATCACCCTGTTCTTCTCGCCCCTGTTCCTCTCTATTCCTGCTGCAGCTACAGCTCCCGTGCTCATCCTCGTGGGCTTGCTCATGATTGAGCCTATCACCAAGATCGACTTGGGCGATTTCTCAGAGTCTATCCCCGCCTTTGCTTGCATCATCATGATGCCCTTGGCATACTCAATCTCTGACGGTATCCTCACCGGTATGATTCTCTATGTCATCATCAATATCGTGTGCGGTAACTTCAAGAAGATTACTCCTACGATGTATATCTTGGCTACTCTCTTTATTTTGAAGTATATCTTCATCTAAAGCCTCGTATAATACATACACCATAAGCGGGCGGCATTCACGTTGATAGAACGAAATGCCGCTCGCTTTGTTAGTATGTTTATGTTTGTGGTTGTTTTTATTGTCACATAGTGTGTTGTATTATTGAAAAATTCGTAACTTTGTGCTATGAAGACAAAATTGTTGGGTATGGACCTTGCCGAGATGCAAGCATTGGTGGCCGAGCACGGCATGCCACGCTTCGCTGCACGGCAGATTATGGAATGGGTGTATGTGCGCCGCGTACGCCAGATTGCTGATATGACCAATCTCTCGCTCAAGTATCGCGAGCTGTTGGCCCAGCATTACGAAGTAGGATTTGAGGATCCCGTAGAAGCCATGCACTCCAAGGATGGCACCATCAAGTACCTGTTCAAGATACGTGAGGGTCAGTTCGTCGAGGCTGTCTACATCCCCGATGACGATCGTGCCACGCTGTGCGTGTCGTCGCAGGTAGGTTGCAAGATGCACTGCGCCTTCTGCATGACCGGTCGCCAGGGCTTCAGCGCCCACCTCACCGCAGGCGAGATACTCAACCAGTTCTACTCCATCCCCGAGAGCGCTTCGCTCACCAATGTGGTGATGATGGGTATGGGCGAGCCGCTCGACAATACCGATCAGGTGCTCAAGGCCCTGCGCCTGCTCACCGATGCAGGCACCCAGGCATGGAGTCCCCGCCGCATCACCCTCTCCACCGTGGGCGTCAAGGGCAACCTCAAGCGCTTCCTCGACGAGAGCGATTGCCACCTGGCCATCAGCTTGCATGCTCCCACGCCCCAGCTGCGTTCCGAGCTCATGCCTGCCGAGCGCATCTATTCCATCACTGAGATGGTGAATCTGCTCAAGAGCTACGACTTCAGCGGTCAGCGCCGCCTCTCGTTCGAGTACATCCTCTTCGATGGCGTCAACGATACCTTGGCCGATGCCCGCAAGCTCGTGCGTCTGCTCGATGGTCTCCAGTGCCGTATCAATCTCATCCGCTTCCATGCCATCCCCGACTCCGATCTCGACGGTGTGCCCATGGAGCGCATGGTAGCCTTCCGCGACTACCTCACCCGCCACGGCCTGTTCACCACCATCCGTGCATCACGAGGCGAAGATATCTATGCCGCATGCGGTATGTTGTCAACGAAGAAACTTAAGAATTAATGGTTATAGGTTAATGGTTATAGGTTATAGGTTAGCCATCCGGAGGCGCAGTAAATTGAAAATTGAAAATTGAAAGCTTGTGCCAGCGAGCGCGATGTAAGCTTGCTTACTAATCGCTCAGCGAGTGCAGCCAAGGTTCGACAAAGTCAAAGTTAGCCATCCGGAGGCCCCCTCACCCC
>JAFZFZ010000060.1 GCA_017557005.1 Bacteroidaceae bacterium
AAAGGACTGAAAATCCTTGTGTCCCCGGTTCGATTCCTGGTGGCACCACGTTAGAGAGAAGCAGTTACAGCAATGTAGCTGCTTTTTTGTTATCTTTTTAGCTGGTTCTGCGGTGTGTGTCAACCGCTTTTTGTTTAAGGGTATATTAAGGGCTAAAAATAGAGTCAGGCATCCTTCGCTATTGCGAGAGATGCCTGACTTTGTTTGTATATGCAGGGGAGGTTATCCCAGTGCTTGCTCAATGTCGGCAATGAGGTCCTCGACATTCTCGATACCTACCGAGAGGCGGATGAGGTCGGGAGCTACGCCTGCTTCGCGCAACTGCTCGTCGGAGAGCTGGCGATGTGTGTGGCTGGCGGGGTGGAGCACACATGAGCGTGCATCGGCCACGTGAGTTACGATGCAGATGAGTTTGAGGTTATCCATGAAGCGGATGGCTTCGTCGCGTGAGCCCTTCAGACCGAAGGCGATAACACCGCACGAACCGTTGGGCAGATACTTCTGTGCAAGGGTATGGTAAGGATTGTCGGGCAGACCGCTGTAGTTGACCCAAGCAACCTTGTCGTTTTGGCTCAGCCACTCGGCAATGCGCTGTGCATTCTCGCAGTGGCGCTTCACGCGGAGGTGGAGTGTTTCCAATCCCAAGTTGAGCAGGAAAGCATTCATGGGAGCCTGGATAGAACCGAGGTCGCGCATCATCTGTGCGGTTGCCTTGGTGATGTAGGCCATCTTTCCGAAACTCTTAGAATAGGTGAGACCGTGGTATGAGGCATCGGGAGTGGTGAGGCCGGGGAACTTCTCAGCATTAGCCTCCCAATCGAAGTTGCCGCTATCAACGATGGCACCACCTACAGCAGTCGCATGACCATCCATATACTTGGTGGTAGAGTGGGTCACGATATCGGCACCCCACTCAAAGGGACGGCAATTGATGGGGGTGGCGAAGGTGTTGTCCACGATGAGGGGCACACCGTTGCGGTGAGCAATGCGGGCAAACTTCTCGATGTCGAGCACTTCGCAGCCGGGGTTTGATATGGTTTCGCCGAACAGGCACTTTGTGTTGGGGCGGAAGGCCTTCTGGATCTCTTCCTCCGAAGCGTTCTGATCTACGAAGGTCATGTCGATACCGAGCTTCTTCATTGTTACGCTGAAGAGGTTGTATGTACCGCCGTAGATGGCTGTAGAGCATACAAAATGGTCGCCACTCTCGCAGATGTTGAATACGGCATAGAAGTTGGCCGCCTGGCCTGATGAGGTGAGCATGCCTGCCACGCCCCCTTCGAGGGCGGCAATCTTGGCTGCTACGGCATCGTTCGTGGGGTTTTGTAGACGGGTGTAGAAGTAGCCTGTGTCTTCGAGGTCGAAAAGACGGGCCATCTGCTCGCTATTGTCGTACTTGAATGTGGTGCTCTGATAGATGGGGAGCACGCGTGGCTCGCCCTTCTTGGGGGTCCAACCCTCTTGCACGCAGAGGGTCTCGGGACGGTATTTCTTTTCCATATAATAATTGATTACATTTCCTTTTTAGACTGCAAAGATACGAATAAGCGAGCGAGAAATATCAAGCTTGCTTGAATATTTTTCAAAGAGAGCGCAAGTATTTTCGCTGTTTTACTGCAGAGATACGAATAAGCGAGCAAAATAACACCAAACTTGGATGGAATATTAGCACCGCTTACGGTAGATGGGCGAAAACTTCGATGAAAAGGGCGTTTTTTGAAGGGTATTTGTGATAATCGCATGGGTGGATTGTGGCTAATGGGTGAATAAAGGGGCTGTTTCTGCCGAGGAAGAAACGCAGTTTTTTTGATGGTTACAAAACAATTTTTACCTTTGCACAGATAAACAACTATTTTTGCATTGCCGAAAAAGATTTTTCTAGCCTTTGAAAAACTTTTTTCAAGCCTACAAAAATTTTTTATCGTGCTTGTGAAAATAGTTATTCACCAAAATGTTAACCTAATTAATAAGGAATATTATGGGAAAGATGTTAGAAGGAAAGGTGGCACTGATTACAGGTGCATCGCGTGGCATTGGTAAGGCTGTGGCTTTGCGTTTTGCTGCTGAGGGCGCTGCCATTGCGTTCACTCACGTAACGGTGAGTGCTGCCGCTGAACAAACTGAGCAGGAGATTGCTGCATTGGGTGTGAAGGTGAAGCGCTATGTGGCGGATGCCGCAGACTATGCAGCTACAGAGGCGCTCGTGGCTGATGTGGTGAAGGAGTTTGGACGTATTGATATCCTTGTCAACAATGCAGGTATCACACGCGATGGCTTGCTGATGCGTATGAGTGAGCAGCAATGGGATGAGGTGATCTCGGCCAACTTGAAATCGGCATTTAACTTCTGCCGTGTGTGTACGCCTATCATGATGCGCCAACGTAACGGAAGCATTATTAATATGTCGTCTGTTGTGGGTGTGCATGGCAATGCGGGTCAGTGTAACTATGCTGCATCGAAGGCTGGTATCATCGGTCTCACCAAGAGTATTGCAGCCGAGTTGGGCTCACGTGGTGTGCGCGCTAATGTGATTGCTCCGGGCTTCATCAATACAGATATGACTGGCAAACTGAGTGAAGAGTTACGCGCCGAATGGGCGAAACAGATTCCTTTGCGCCGTGCCGGTGAGGGTGAAGATATTGCAGGCGCTGCCCTCTTCCTTGCTTCGGATCTTGCTGCCTACGTCACAGGACAGGTGCTCCAGGTGGATGGCGGAATGGCCATGTAAGGAACTCAGAGGTCGATGAAAACAACTGAAAATAAATTATAATAGACCGGATGCCCGAATCTCTTGGAGATTCGGGTGGGTCTCCAATAACAATGAACCTAAACATTATTGTACTTGCTAAGCAAGTGCCTGATACGCGTTGTGTGAGTCAGGGAACTATGAATGCCGATGGTACTATCAACCGCGCGGCACTGCCTGTCATCATTAATCCTGATGATATGAAGGCTTTGGAGCAGGCTTTGCGCCTAAAGGAGGCGCATCCTGGTTCTACCATTCGGGTGCTCACAATGGGCCCTTCGCGTGCGGCCGATGTTGTACGCGAAAGCCTTTTCCGCGGTGCTGATGGAGGGTATTTGCTCTCTGATGCTGCCTTTGCCGGTGCCGATACATTGGCTACCTCGTATGTCCTCGCTACCGCTATAGGTAAGATGGGGAAATGTGACATTGTGCTTTGTGGGCGCCAGGCTATCGATGGAGAGACAGCGCAAGTGGGCTCGCAGGTGGCTGAGCGACTGGGTATGCCACAGATTACCTATGTGGAAAAGATCCTCAGTGTGAACGATGGACAAATAACGGTGAAACGTCGTATTGACGATGGTGTAGAGGTAGTGGAAGCCCCTCTTCCTCTTGTCGTTACGGTGGATGGCTCGGCCGCACCTTGCCGCCCACGCAATGCTAAATGGCTGATGAGTTATAAGCATGCCGACATCGAGATGTGGAGTGCTACAGATATTGATGCCGACCTTGCGCAATGCGGACTCGCAGGCTCTCCTACACGTGTGAAAGCGGTAGAGAGCGTCGTGCTCAAAGCCAAGGAGGCTCGCGTGATGGGCAGCAGCGATGAGGAGATAGAGGAACTGATGAAAAGCCTCCTCTAACCCCCTCCCAAGGAGGGGACCTCAGAGTCCATAGAAATAATAAGAATATAATAAACTATAAAAGTCCTCAGTGCCCGCGATGATCGATTACCCCTCCTGGGAGGGGGCGGGGGGAGGCTTCAATTATTATGAACAATCTATTCGTATATTTAGAGCTGCAAGATGGAAGTCGCGTAGCAGAGGTGAGCCTTGAGTTGCTTACCAAAGGTCGCGCACTGGCTTGTGAGTTGGGCTGTGCCCTTGAGGCTGTGGCTGTAGGAGCAGGCCTTGATGGTGTTGCGGAGCAGGTGATGCCTTATGGCGTAGATGTGCTGCACCTCTTCGATGATGATGCTCTCTATCCCTATACAACCCTGCCGCACGCTGCAGTATTGACCAAACTTTTCGAGGAGGAGAAACCTCAGATAGCGCTATTGGGTGCTACGGCTATAGGCCGTGATCTCGGTCCGCGCGTCTCGTCGGCTTTGCATGGTGGCCTCACAGCAGATTGTACAGCTCTTACCATCGGGAATTATACCGACGACAAGACTGGCAAACATTATGAGAATATTCTGTTGCAGATGCTTCCGGCCTTTGGAGGAAACATCGTAGCTACGATTGTAAACCCCGAGCATCGCCCGCAGATGGCTACTGTGCGCGAAGGTGTAATGAAAAAGGAGATACTCGATGCCAACTATCAGGGTAGGGTTATTTGTCATGACGTGAAGGAATATGTTTCCGAAGCAGACTTTGTGGTGAAGGTTATCGAGCGTCATATCGAGCGTGCCAAGCATAACCTCAAAGGCGCATCGGTAGTGGTGGCTGGAGGCTATGGTGTGGGTTCGCGTGAGAACTTTAACTTGCTTTTCGATCTGGCCAAGGAGCTACACGGAGAGGTAGGCGCAAGTCGTGCTGCCGTAGATGCAGGCTTTGTGGAACATGATCGTATGATAGGTCAGACGGGCCTTACCGTACGCCCCAAACTTTATATTGCTTGTGGCATCAGCGGACAGATACAGCACACCATAGGTATGCAGGATAGCGCAGTTATTGTCTCTGTTAATAGCGATCCTGAGGCGCCCATCAATGCTATTGCCGACTATGTAATCACGGGTCGCGTGGAAGAGGTGGTGCCCAAGATGATTAAGTATTATAAAATGAATAGTCATGGCTAATTTCTATACAGATAGTCCGGAACTCAAGCATTACTTGAGTCATCCGTTGATGAAGCGCATCGTAGAGCTACGCGAGCGTGACTTTGAGGAGAAAGACCAATATGCATACGCGCCCCAAGACCTTGAGGATGCGATGGATAACTATGACAAAGTGCTCGAAATCATAGGTGAGATCTGCGGAGATATTATCGCTCCCAATGCGGAGGGTGTAGATCACGAAGGTCCTACATGTGCAGATGGACATGCGTACTATGCTTCGGGCACCGAGCAAAACTTGGATGCATTGCGCAAAGCAGGCCTTATGGGTATGTCGATGCCGCGTCGCTTCGGCGGACTCAATTTTCCCAGCGTAACCTTTATGATTGCTGCCGACATGGTGAGCCGTGCCGATGCGGGTTTTGAGAACCTATGGGCACTGCAGGACTGTGCCGAGACTATCTATGAGTTTGGTAGCGAGGAGCAGAAGCAACACTATATCAGCCGTGTGTGCAATGGTGAAACCATGAGCATGGACCTCACCGAGCCCGATGCTGGCTCTGACTTGCAAAGTGCTCAGCTTAAAGCAACATATAGCGAAGCCGATGGCTGTTGGTATCTTAATGGCGTGAAGCGCTTTATCACAAATGGTGATAGCGATATACATCTTGTGCTGGCTCGTTCTGAGGAGGGAACCAAAGATGGTCGCGGACTCTCTATGTTTATTTACGACAAGCGCAGTGGAGGTGTTACCGTGCGCCGCATCGAGGGTAAGATGGGTATTAAGGGAAGTCCGACTTGCGAACTCGTATACAATAATGCCAAAGCGGAACTTTGCGGTGAGCGTCGCCTCGGACTGATCAAGTATGTGATGGCGCTGATGAATGGTGCACGTCTTGGTATTGCTGCTCAGGCTGTAGGTATCTCCCAAGCTGCCTATGAGGAGGCATTGGCATATGCCCGCAGCCGTCGCCAGTTTGGCAAACCTATTATTGAAATGGCTCCCGTGGCGGAGATGGTGGTCAACATCAAGGCTAAGCTCGATGCTGTGCGTGCGATACTCTACCAGACTTCGCGTTATGTGGATATCTACAAGGCGCTTGAAGATATCAGCAAGGAGCGAAAACTTACTCTGGAGGAGCGTAAAGAGCAGAAGTATTATGCCAAGCTTGCTGATTCGTTTACCCCTCTTTCCAAAGGATTGGGAAGTGAACTCTGTAACCAAAATGTATATGACTGCGTACAGGTGCATGGCGGTTCGGGCTATATGAAGGACTATGCCTGCGAACGACTTTATCGCGATGCCCGTGTCACCAGCATTTATGAAGGTACTACTCAGATGCAGGTGGTGGCAGCTATACGCTATGCTACTTCGGGTTTCTACGCCAGTGTAATGAGAGAGTTTGCTGAGTGGAAGGTGTTGCCCGAGCTTGTGACTTTGAAGGAGCGCCTCGGCGCAATGATTGCGCGCTATGAAGAGGTTGTGAATGTTGTTGTAGAACAAAAAGATCAGGAGTTTACCGACCTTATGGCACGTCGTTTGGTGGAGATGGCGGGTTATATCATTATGGGCTACCTATTGCTGCAAGATGCCACCTCCAGCCCTGAACTGTTTACTTCATCTGCCCATGTATTTATACATTGGGTCGAAGCTGAGGTGGATAAGCATACGGGGTATATCGGTCGTATCCGTCCTGATGTGATGAACTATTATCGCAAGGCGTAAGGTCGTTACTATTAGGACTTCGCATTGAACGGGGACTTGCTTCGGCAGTCTCCGTTTCCTATTTATAATATAGTATGGCCGTTTTTTGTGTGGAATAAAGAGTGTGCAACCTTCAAAAGCATTGCTATGAACCTGTGTGGGACACAAAAAAAAGCGTTTTTTGTAAATAATTGTCTAATAAATCGTATGTTGAGAAAAAAAAGCCTATATTTGCACCCTTGTTTGAAATTGGATTGATTTTATTGGCATCAGTTTATAGTTTTGGACAAACGATAAAAACAAATAACAAAATAAAATAACTAACAAAATGCAAAACAAAGGATTTGTAAAAGTAATTGCGGTATTGCTCACTGTAGTGTGCGCATTTTACCTGTCCTTCACATTTGTGACACGCCACCACGAGAAGGCAGCTGCACAGTATGCTGGAGGTGAATCGGTGTATATCGATTCAATCATGAACAAGAAGGTCTACTTGGGTGTATACACCTTCAAGCAGACTCGCGAGATGGGTATTGGTCTTGGTCTTGACCTCAAGGGCGGTATGAACGTAATCCTCGAGGTTTCGGTTCCCGATGTAGTAAAGGCTTTGGCTGACCACAAGACTGATGAGGCTTTCGCAACTGCTGTAGCTAATGCAAGCAAGCAGGCTGTAAGCAGCAACAGCGACTTCATTACTTTATTTATTAAGGAGTATAAGACTCAGAAGCCCGATGGCACACTCGCTGAGCTCTTCGCTACACAGCAGTTGAAGGATAAAGTGAACACCAAGAGCACTGACGCTGAGGTGGAGGCTGTTATCCGTGCTGAGGTAGAGGCTGCTATCGACAACTCATTCAATGTGCTCCGTACACGTATCGACCGCTTCGGTGTGGCTCAGCCCAACATCCAGGAGCTCGAGGGTAGCATGGGTCGTATCATGGTAGAGCTTCCTGGTGTAAAGGAGCCCGAGCGTGTGAGAAAGCTTCTCCAGGGTTCGGCTAACCTTGAGTTCTGGGAGACCTATACTGCTGCTGAAATCGCTCCGTTTTTGGCTGCTGCTGATAGCAAGCTCCGCGATATCATCGCTGTAGAGAATCCTGAGACTGCTGAGGCAACAGAAGAGGTTGCTGAGGTTGCTGCTGAGGAGGAGTCTGTAGACCTCTCGGCTCTCACTGGTAATGATGCTGCTAACGTTGCTGATGCTGCAGCTATCGCTAAGGCAAAGAAGGAGAATCCCTTGCTCTCTGTTCTTCAGGTAATGCAGGGTCAGAGCTGTGTAGTAGGTTATGCTCATAGCCGCGACATCAAGCAGATTGATGAGTACCTCGCTCGTGCAGAGGTGAAAGCTATGCTTCCCCGCGATCTTAAGCTTATGTGGGGTGTGAAGGCTATCGATACAGATGGTAAGTTCTTCGAACTCTACGCTATCAAGTCAACTCAGCGTAATGGCCGTGCTCCTCTTGAGGGTGATGTAGTAGTATCTGCTACTGATGACTATGATAACAATGGCCGTCCCAGCGTATCAATGACAATGAACTCTGACGGTGCTCGTCGTTGGGCTCAGCTCACCAAGCAGAACATCGGTAAGCCCATTGCTATTGCTCTTGATGGTTATATCTATAGCGCTCCTAACGTACAGAACGAAATTACTGGTGGTCAGTCACAGATCACAGGCCAGTTCTCTCAGGAGGATACCAAGGACTTGGCTAACGTGTTGAAGTCTGGTAAGATGCCTGCTCCTGCTAAGATTGTTCAGGAAGACATCGTAGGTCCCTCACTCGGTCAGAAGTCTATCCAGCAGGGTATCATCTCATTCATCGTTGCGTTCATCGTATTGATGATTTACATGTGTGCTATCTATGGCATCATCCCTGGTATGGTAGCTAATGGCGCATTGATCCTCAACTTCTTCTTTACACTCGGTATCTTGGCTTCGTTCCAGGCTGCATTGACCATGTCTGGTATCGCTGGTATGGTATTGACTCTCGGTATGGCTGTGGATGCTAACGTACTTATCTATGAGCGTACTAAGGAGGAGCTTCGTGCAGGTAAGACTGTGAAGCAGGCTCTTTCTGATGGTTACAAGAATGCATTCTCTGCAATCTTCGACTCTAACTTCACCTCTATCATTACTGGTATCATCCTCTTTAATTTCGGTACAGGTCCTATCCGTGGCTTTGCTACTACATTGATCATTGGTATCGTTTGCTCATTCTTCACCGCAGTGTTCATGACACGTCTCGTTTACGAGTGGCGTTTGGGTAAGGAGAAGTGGACTAACCTCAGCTTCGTTACAGGTTTCTCAAAGAACCTCATGCGCAATACCAATGTAAACTTCATGGGTGCTGCTAAGACCTCATTCTTGGTATTCGGTATTGCTGCTCTTGTAGCTGTAGGTTCACTCGCAACTCGTGGTTTGAGCTCAAGTATCGACTTTACTGGTGGTCGCAACTTCACCGTTAAGTTCGAGAACCAGGTAGTACCTGAGAATGTTGAGGCTATCCTTGCTAAGAAGATAGGTGAAGATGCATCTGTATCAGTAATCGCTCTCGGCGGTGACGGTCAGACAGTACGTATCAGCACCAACTATCGTATCGAGGACGACGCACAGGATATCGATGCTGAAATTGAAATGTTCCTCTATGAGGCATTTATGGAGGCTGACCTCTTGAGCGATAACCTTACTTACGACGTATTCATCGATCGCGACAACCACATCGGTGGTTCTATCATCAGCTCACAGAAGGTAGGTCCAAGCATGGCTTCAGATATCCTTCGTGGTGCAATCTGGTCAGTGATCCTTGCATGGGCTGCAATCTTTATCTATATCCTTATCCGTTTCCGTAACGTGGCATATAGCGTAGGCTCAGTGGTTGCTCTCGTAGTAGACGTTGTACTCATCATGGGTACTTACTCATTGCTCAGCGGTGTACTTCCCTTCTCAATGGATGTAGACCAAACCTTTATCGGTGCGATCCTTACTGCTATCGGTTACTCTATCAACGATAAGGTGGTAATCTTCGACCGTATCCGTGAGTTCTTCGGTCTCTATCCTAAGCGTGATAAGTCACAGCTCTTCAATGATTCATTGAACACCACATTGGCTCGTACCATCAATACTTCAGTAAGTACACTCGTAGTACTTCTCTGTATCTTCTTCCTTGGTGGTGAGAGCATCCGTAGCTTCTCATTCGCTATGATCCTTGGTGTTGTCTATGGTACATGCTCATCACTCTTCTTTGCTGCTCCGTTGGCATTCCGTGTGATGAATTGGAGAACTAAGGAAAGCAAGTAATAGAGCTTGATTAGTGGAACAATTAAACTCTGTAGAGGAGGGAAATGTCGAAAGACACTCCCTCCTCTTTTTTTGTTTATATTTCTCGGAAGAAAAATAATGCAGAGTTTTATTGCATGTTAGGTATTATTTCTTACCTTTGCCATCCAGATTACAAGAAAAACATTAAAAGAAAATAATACTATGAGTTTTAAGATTATTAGCGCGGCTGAAGCTGCGAACCATGTGAAGCATGGTTATAATGTAGGCTTGGGCGGATTTACTCCTGCTGGCACACCTAAAGTGGTGACTGCTGAGATTGCACGTATTGCAGAGGCGGAGCATGCTGCCGGCCGCCCGTTCCAAATAGGCCTTTTCACTGGTGCTTCTACCGGTGACTCGTGCGATGGCGCTCTTACTCGCGCCAAAGCATTGTGCTATCGTGCTCCCTATACCACAAACGGCGATTTCCGTAAGGCTGTCAATGCGGGTGAAATCGCTTATAACGATATTCATCTCTCTCAGATGGCTCAGGAGCTGCGCTACGGATTTATGGGCAAGGTGGATGTCGCTATTTTGGAGGCTTGTGATGTTACTCCCGATGGAAAGATATATCTTACTGCAGGTGTAGGCGTGGCGCCTACCGTAGCTCGTTTGGCTGATAAGATTATAATTGAACTTAATAGCGCTTATGGTACTGCTCCTAAGGGTTTGCATGATATCTACGAGCCTATCGATCCTCCCATGCGTCGCGAGATTCCGGTTTATAGCCCTAGCGACCGTATCGGTACGCCCTACATTCAGGTAGACCCGGCCAAAATCGTGGGTATTGTAGAGGTGAATCTTCCCGATGAGGCACGTCCCTTTACTGATGCAGATCCTATCACTATGCAGATTGGTCACAATGTGGCAGAATTTCTCATTGGAGATATGAAGCGTGGCATCATTCCCTCTACCTTCCTTCCCTTGCAGAGTGGTGTGGGTAATGTGGCTAATGCAGTGCTTGGCGCACTTGGTGCTGATCCTACTGTTCCGGCCTTTGAGATGTATACTGAGGTAATCCAGGATTCAGTGATTGACCTTATTCGTTCAGGACGTTGTAAATTCGGTAGTACCTGTTCGCTTAGCGTGAGCAATGAGAGCCTCAAGAGCATCTATGATGATATCGATTTCTTCAAGGATAAGCTCATTCTGCGTCCTTCAGAGATCTCTAATCACCCCGCTGTAGCCCGTCGTTTGGGACTCATCTCTATGAATACAGCTCTCGAGGCCGATATCTATGGTAATGTAAACTCTACCCATGTGTGTGGAACCAAGATGATGAACGGTATTGGTGGCTCGGGCGACTTTACTCGCAATGCATACATCAGTATCTTCTCATGTCCCTCAACTGCCAAGAATGGTGCAATAAGCGCCATCGTACCTATGGTGTCGCATGTGGATCACAATGAGCACAGTGTTAATATTATGATTACTGAGCAGGGTATCGCAGACCTGCGCGGAAAGAGTCCTATGGAGCGTGCCAAAGCAATTATTGAGAATTGTGCACACCCCGACTATCGTCAGATGTTGTGGGATTACCTCCATCTTTCAGCTAAGGGACATACCTGTCACAATCTGCGCGCAGCATTTGGTATGCACGATGCTTTGATGCGTAAGGGTGACATGCGCTTGACTGATTGGAGCGAATTCGCATAATAGAGAAATAGTTGTATATCTATTCAAATCCCGGAAATTTTTTGAGAATTTCCGGGATTTGTGTGTGTACTTTTCGCAGTTTGTGTTATCTTTGCGTTTGTTTTATAAGAAAAAGATTTGCGATATGAAAACCCTTGAGAAAATTTATGCAGAGAAACTGCTGAGAATCAAAGCCATCAAGTTGCAACCTTCAAACCCCTTCACATGGGCTTCAGGTTGGAAATCACCTTTCTATTGTGATAACAGAAAGACTCTTTCTTATCCTGGTCTGCGTGACTTTATCAAGATTGAGTTTGCTCGTGTTATCCAGGAGCGTTTCGGACAAGTAGATGCTATCGCAGGTGTTGCTACAGGCGCCATTGCTATGGGTGCTCTCGTAGCTGACTTGCTCAACTTGCCTTTTGTATATGTACGTTCGGCTCCCAAGGATCATGGTTTGGAGAACCTCATCGAGGGTGACCTCCGTCCTGGTATGAAGGTGGTAGTAGTAGAAGACCTTATCTCTACTGGCGGTAGCAGTCTGAAGGCTGTACAGGCTGTTCGTAACAATGGTTGCGAAGTTATCGGTATGGTAGCTTCTTATACCTATGGTTTTGATGTTGCTGAGAAGGCTTTCGAGGCTGCCGATGTGAAGTTGATCACCTTGACCAACTACGAGGCTGTGCTTGAGGTAGCTCAGGAAACTGGCTATATCACTGAGGATGAGCTCCCCTTGCTCAATGAGTGGCGTCGTGACCCTGCGCACTGGAATCAGTAATCTAGGCTGAACATATTAGATTTCAATCCAATGAATCAGTTTGAAAGCAAGGTAGTGAACATACCTTATAGTCAGCAACGTGTGTATGACATGTTGTCGGACCTTTCGCACTTGGAAAAGGTGAAGGATCGTATCCCTGAGGATAAGGTAAAGGAACTGAAGTTTGATCGCGATACAGTGAGTATCAATGTAGCTCCTGTAGGTGACATCGCGTTTAAGATTATCGAGCGCGAAGAACCTAAATGTGTAAAACTTGAGGCTACTACATCTCCTATACCGCTCACTTTGTGGGTGCAAATGTTACCTACCGCCGAGGAGGCAAGCAAGATGAAGCTTACCTTGCGTACCGAATTGAATCCGTTCATTAAAGGTATGGTGCAGAAACCCCTTCAGGAGGGTCTGGAAAAGATGGCCGAGATGCTTGCTGCTATCAACTATTAGGATTGAATATGCGTCTTGCAGAAGACGAGATTTTATATTCCCTGTGTGCTTTTTGTGAAGTGACCCCAAAAAGTTGGACGGATTAATAAGAAGTTTATTGGTAAAGAGTTCGGTATTACCGGACTCTTTTCTTTTAACCAATATTTTGTTTTTTTATCGTGGTAGTTTGTAACAGTTATCGGTAGAGGAGATAGTCAGCGTAGGCCAGGCACACTGGTCTTCATGCCTTTCGGCGCAAAGGCTCTTTTTTCTAGATGAAAATTATAGATAATGACAATTGTATTTAGCTTTTTGATATTATAAGAAAAAAATATATTTCTTTGTTTTTTTTTGAAAAAAAGTATCCTATATTTGCACTAGAGATTCCTTCTATTGTATGGTATACAAATAATTAAATACTATGGAATTCATAAAGTACCTAATCGCGCAGGAGGTAGATTACAAGTGGGGCCTTGTCACTACTACGGTTGGTATGCAAGAGGGTTCCAATGGTATGTCGTATCCATACGGAGGTCATCCTGCTAAGTACCATTTCAGCCAAGAGAAGGGTCGTGTTCTTGATGAATTCCAAATTGTATATATCATAAGGGGAGCAGGATGGTTTGAGTCAGCTCATTACAACCGCACAAAGGTAGCCGCAGGAGATGCTTTTGTCATTTTTCCAGGCGAATTCCACTGCTATCTTCCTGATGCAGAAATTGGATGGGCAGAGGCGTGGATAGGTTTTAAGGGGGATTTCGCCAATCATCTGGTGCAACAAGGATTTTTTTCACAGAACAGCCCTGTCTTCAAAGTAGGTGTGCACGAAACATTGTGGGAATTATTTAAACAAGCCTATGACTGTGCTATCAGACAGAAACCTGCATATCAGCAACAGTTGGCCGGATATGTCAATCTCATATTGAGCAGTATATATGCAGAATCCAAGCAACCTGCTGAGATAAGTGATCAACTTTTTGATAAGATTAATCTGATCAAGAAATACATGAATGATCATTCTCATGAAACAGTAAAGATGGAGGATATAGCTCATGAAGTAGGAATGAGTTATTCACTTTTCAGAAAAATGTTTAAAACCTATACGGGATTCTCTCCTGGGCATTATTTCCTGCGACTGAAACTGGCCCGTAGTAAAGAACTCCTTCTTGAAGGAGATCTGACATGTAAGGAAGTGGCTTTCCGGATGGGATTTGTGACAGTAGAACATTTTCATTCTATTTTTCGGAAGTACTATGGTGTTTCTCCCGACAAATTCCGCAAATTGAAGAATATATCAAAATAACACGAAAGAAAAGAATTATGTAGGATTCTCTTCATATTGGAAGAATTCTTTCATAAATGATAATTTATATATATATATTTGCAAAAACACTTTAAAAATCTGAACATGAAAAACAATCTGCGACTATTATGTGTGGGCCTTGCAGCTACGGCTATGCTGACAGCTACTGCCCAAGTTGAGGACATGACCTCAAGGCTGAGTAATCCCGACATGGAGTTGGGTATCAAACATTGGAATGTTGGTGGTGATGCTGTGTTTGGCAAGGTGGAGAAGAACCAAAGCAGTCGTCCCGCATATCATGGTTTCCATGGTAAGGCACTCGAAAACTGGAATGGTGGTGGTGTTGGCCTGGCTGATAACTATATTTCTCAGACGGTGCGCAATCTTCCTTCTGGAATCTATGTGTTCGGAGCATACATCGCTGCTACTTTTCAAGAGGATAATGAGGTGTCTAATAAGGATGGTGTTACTGGTGTATCGCTCTTTGCCAATGATGCTTCGATTCCCGTAGCGACGGACAATCCCGACAAGTCTGAATACAAGTGGGCGCATACAGGTAAGTTCAATGTAGCCGTTACCCTGCCTGAAGCAGGCAACCTCCGTGTAGGTATCAAGACAGAGAGCACTAACGCCAATTTTGTCATTTGGGACAATGCTACACTCTACTACTTCGGTAATATGAGTGAGGCTGATGCGCTCAATGAAATGGCAAAGATTGATATGGCAGCTACGCTGGCTATTGCCGACACCTGCCTGACGCATAAGATGCATGTGGATACCTTAGCATATCTGAATGATCAGATAGCTGTAGCCAAAGGTGTGGTCACTGCTGATGCTGCATGGCAAGCCGATGAGGACCTCTATTGGGCGATTCGCTTGGCAAATAAGTCTATAGGAGATTATCGCCGATTCAATGACGTTCTCCTTCATGCTGACCGTGTGCTTGCCGCTGAATGGTCAGAGGATGTAGTAGAGCAGTATACAGCCTTGCAGGCAATGTCAGCAGAATATAAAGAATTGTATGAAGCTGCCACCCTTGTTCGTGATGAAGTAGCTGAGAAGGTCGACTTATTGGGCGAGGCTATAGCTAAGGTGGAACTTGACAGCCTTTATATAGTGTTTGATGAGGTCGATGAATTTATTGACAACCTTAAAGAAGAGGGGCTCGTAGGAGAGGATCCCGGAATGTTGTCTCTTGCGCTTCTGGCCGCGCTTGAGTCCTTGCGCGAAGAGGCTGCAACAGCCTTGGATGCTGCTATGGACGGAGAGAAGAGTGCTGTGGAAACAGCTCAATATATTACTGCCTTGCACAATGCCATGCAGGAGATACTTGATAATCCCAATTCGGTAGATACATTCCCCATCGTACTTACGTCTGCGGATGGCTTGCCTGGAACAGAGGTGAATGGACAGAATACATGGGAGTCGCGCCTATATACCTTTGAAGCACCATTGACAAAAGTACGATTCACCGTATTGGATAGCAACACGGGTGATACCGATGGTGGTGGAAACAAGTGTTTCGCTTTGGCCGAGTTCTTTATGAAAGATGCCAATGGTGAGCAGATTTACCTCGACGAAAGTATGGTGGCAACCAATGCATGCCATAATACGCTGAATAGCCCTGATGGTCAGGGTGTCCCAGGTATGCTTGATGGTGACAATGGTACCTACTTCCACTCATCGTGGGGGGCTTCAGCTGGTGGTGCACACTACCTTGAAGTTACCCTTCCCGAAGGTGAGTATACAAGCTTTAGCTTTGGTTTCGTATCACGAAATTGGCGAACTACTCCTACCCATATTGAGGTTAATGTCATTTCTGAATGGAAAAACGAGTTGATGAAAGAACTTAGCCTTACCAAGGATCTTCATGCTTATCACGGCTCAGATCCCGGATTTTACACCACTGATTTGACTGCTCTATATGAGGCCATTGCCCATGCTGAGGCTGTAATTGCTGATGAAAACGCCTCTGATGAGGATATGCTCAATGCAATCTATGCTCTTGAGCAAGCGCGTGAGTTGGTAACAGAAGACTTGGAGTTTATCTATCCTGAAGGCGGAAAGACCTACCGTATCGTTTCGGCTAACCCTGCGTTTTATGCTAATCAGGGTGTGCACAAGGCTCTATCTATAAATAATGATGTGCTTTGGTGGGAAAACTTTGCGAAAGACCGTCAGGAGCAGGAGTTTATTCTTGAACCCATCCCCAGTGATGTTGATGCACACTACTACGAGATAAAGAACGTCAAGAGCAACCGCTGGATTGGACGTTATGAGAGTGATACTAAACTGGTGTTGGCTGACGAACCTGATACAATCGAAGTTGTACCTCTTGGTGGTGGTCAGTTTAACCTCAAATCATACGGCAAGACATTCCATTGTAATTGGCACAACAATGGTACTGGTGTCAGCGAGGGTATTTGTGTTTGGGGTGGAGGATTCAATACTCCTTCTTCATGGTATATTCTTGAGGTGGTAGAGCTCCCGCTTACCCGCTTGGTTGAGAATGTTATCTGTTACGAGACTGTCCATCTCTTTGAAGGAGCTACCTCAATTACCCTCACAGCAGATAAGACATGTTCATTTGATGGACTTACAATCTACGACTATCTGGGATACAAGATTGATGCTGAGATTAGCATAATAGGTAATAAAGCATCTTTTGTTATGGACGAGTCTTATAATTCGTTTGCATTTAAGTTTAACAACCTCGAAGGCATCACCTCTATCGAAATTAGTAGTGGTGGTATGGCGAGTCTTATTGCGCTCCAAAATGCCTATGATGCCGCTATTGAGGTGAATCCTGAGGAGGGAAAGCATGTTATGCAGTATGCTGATTTGAGTGAGTATAAAGATGCACTGGCTGTTGCTGAAACTTTGCTTGAAACGGGTGGTACCGATGAACAGATTGTTGCAGCAGTAGCTCAACTTGAAAAGGCGGTGGCCAATCTTGTACCCAACATGCCTGATCCCAACAAGACCTACTTCATTATAAGTGGTCTTGAGGCCTACGAGAAGAATCACGATGTGCCCATGATGATGTATGCCAATGAGAGTGAGTTGCGCTGGTCATATGAGAATACGGAGGAGATGAATCGCTATTGGAAGTTCGAGGTTGCTCCTGCTGAGGAGGGTGCTGAGGTATCTTATTACATCAAGAATGTAGGGTTCGACCAATACGTAGGTGATACTCCCATCCTTGTGAAGCAGGAATCAGCTGCGTCGTATACAATTACGCCTCTTGGTGGCTTGCAAGTCGCTATTGCTCCTCTGGGTCAACCTACCTATCGTTTCCATACCAATAACCATTGGGGTGGTGAAGGCAAAGGAAGTAATATTGTATTCTGGAACGATGGCTACGGAAGTGCTTCAGCTTGGAAGATATGTGAGACAGATTCATATCTTGGCGTAGATACACAGATAGAAGAGATGCATCATGAGCCGGTTGCTCCTGCAGTGAAGGGCATCTACGACCTCTTTGGCCGCCGAGTAGACAATCCGACCAATGGAATCTACATCATCGACGGAAAGAAAAAGTTAATAAAGTAATTTTTCTTCATGTGTGTGGCAAGAGGGTAAGGGAAATACTCTTCCCTCTTGCTGATTAAATGACTTTATCATGAATATTAGAATCATCTCCACATTATTACTATTTTTAACAGTTCTGTGTAGTACCGACCTTGCGGCACAGCGCTCGTTGGAATACGTAGTAAGGGAACACACCGCCCCTAACCACATACGTTGTGTGGGAGCTGAATTGGATGCGCATTTTCATTACAATCACATAAATCGAAGCGAAGGTTCCAAGGTTGAAGACTGGGAGAACGTGATAGTTCCTCGCATACGCAAAATGCAGGTACAGAGTTTGCGCGTGATGGTGCTACCCCAATGGTATGAACCACAAAACGACAATGGTGACCCTGCTGTGGCTGACTATGCAGGATTCCGCTTTGACTCTCCCGAGATGCAAAGCCTCTATCCCATCTTGGATTTAGCTCAAGAGATGAAGATACCCGTTACCATCGTACCTTGGGGAGCTACCCCCGAAAGCTTTATGTCATCAGCCAAAGGTTGGATTGTACGGCCTGAAAATCTTGAGGAGTACGCCGAGAATATTTCCGCCCTGCTGTATTATCTGATAAAGGAGTGCAAATATACGTGCATCGATGAGGTGACGCCAGGTAATGAGCCCGACGGGTGGTGGATAGTTCCGGCAGAGTATGTAGCCATCTGCAAGGCATTACGTGCACGTCTTAAGGCTGACGGCCTATTGGGGCATGTGAGACTGAACCTTATAGATAGTACCGACCGTGGTGGACATTTCGGATTTATTGAGGAGTGTACGCAACAATTGGATGGTATAGCTGACGTGATAAACAGTCACACCTATATCTTTGGTTACGAAACCCCCACAAAGGATATTATGCAATGGGAGGAGAAGAACTGTAGCATAGCAGCCAGTATAGGACTTAGGCATTGCGTGGGAGAGTTTGGCAGCAATCAGCCGACAAGCTCATCGCGCCAGACGGATATTGACCTGTACAGGAGAGGAGTACTCATGGTGCGCAATGCCATATCGTTTTTGGCGGCTGGAGCATACAATATCAGCTATTGGCAACTCTTTGACCAATATTATGGTCGTCACGATGACTATCGGGCGATGCAGCAACTAGGCATGTGGAGAAGTGTAAAAGCCGACTATGCCTCAGAACCCTACCACCATCTCATTGATTGCGATTATGAAGTGCGTCCTCAGTATTATGCTTATTCATTGCTTACGCGCTTTGTTCGTCCCGGTGCACAGGTCTTTCGTATGGATGCCGATGGTGACCTGGGATTAACCAATGCCTTGTGTGTGCGCAACAAGGACAAGTCGTATGTCTACATCGTGGCCAATCAGGAGAATGAGGACCTCCATGTGACTTTGCGCAACGAACGAAAAAACATCCGTGGCCGTTACGAGAAATATGTCTATCAAGAGGGGTATCTGCCTAAGGGTGATGCGATGATCCCATCACAGCAAGGTAAGTTCCGAGCAGACGGTCATATATGCGAAGCAGTTCCGGCTAATAGTGTCGTTCTCTATCGCTTCCCTTAATTTATGGATTGAATATGCTACGTTGTTATCATTACTCATAAAATAAAGAAAAGTTATGTTGAGAAAATTGTCTTTGCTGCTGATTTGTCTGCTTTGCTTGTATGGTTGTAACCGGTCATCCACATTTACTTTGTGGCAGTTGCCCTCACAGGTTAATACCATAGGCAATAGCTATGTGATACGCACTAGTCATGGAAAGATTATTGTCATGGACGGTGGTGGTGAACAGGAAAAAGATTATCTGAAAGGCTTTGTCGAGGCTCTGGGCGGTAAGGTCGATGCATGGTTTATTTCACATTTGCACAATGACCATATGGGCGCATTGAAGGTGTTGTTAGAATCTGATTCATTAAGGATTGACAAGATATACCACTCGAGCTTTACTGATGAGCAGTTGCCGCTTGAGGGTGAAGGATGGCAGAAGTATTATGAAACTTTCTATGCTACTCTCGACAATGCCACCGATATGGAGGTCATTGATTGCCATAGTGGAGATGAATTGGAGATAGATGGAGTGAATTTCAAAATATTGAGTGAGAAGAATCCAGAGATAAAGGATTTCAACAACTCCAGTATGGTGATAAAAATGTGGGACAAGCATAAATCATTTATCTTTTTGGGAGACCTTGGTGTAAAAGGAGGCAATAAACTCTTGGCGTCAGAATATGCTGCCGACCTCGAATGTGACTATTTGCAGATGGCTCATCACGGACAGGCTGGTTGTAGCAAGGGATTTTATGAGGCAGTAAAGTTCCGTGCATGTTTATGGCCTACTCCTTCTTGGGTATACAATAATGACCTAGGGCAAGGATTCAATACGGGTGGACTAAAGACGATAGAGGTGCGCGGCTGGATGGATGAGCTAGGCATCACCGAGCACTATCGTTCGTTTGAGGGACTCGTGAAGATTGAATAATAATCGTCATGTACATCTATGCCGAAGTCCGTTAATTAGAGCAGTATTTATAAATAACATAAATAACCTTTTATATGAAACGATATCTTTTCTTATTTGGTGTACTTTTAGGGAACTTGTTCTGTATGAACCTCTCCGCCCAGGAGTGGAGTCCGAAGGAGTGGCCTACGGCCAAGCATTATGATAGTCAGCATCTGTACCGGGTTGCATTGCCATTAGGCGGTATAGGTACAGGAACTGTGTCGTTAGGCGGAAGGGGCGAACTGCGTGACTGGGAGATTATGAACCTCCCTGCTAAAAACTACAGCACGGTAACAACAGGAAATAATGCTCCATTCTTTGCCATCTATGCCAAGGCACAGGATGATGAGGCTACTACCACACTGCTCACAGGCCCCTTATATGATAATGAGTATTTGCATTATGAGGGCCGCAGTGTAAACCATCATGGTATGCCACGCTTCTCGGAAGCCAGTTTCGATGCAGCTTATCCTTTTGGGCAGGTAAATCTCAAAGATAAGGGATTGCCTGTGTCGGTCAAGATTAAGGGCTTCAATCCCTTGATACCAGGCGATGCCGACCGTAGCGGACTCCCCGTTGCCATATTAACTTATGAGGTAAAAAACACTACGAACAAGCCCATGGAGGTGGCAGTTTGTGGATCGATACGTAATTTCATCGGTAAGGATGGCAGCCGTTTCGTTAACGATTGGAAGGGCGACTACATACCGACGGGTAGCAACCAAAACAAGAACACATTCCGTCAGGAAGGTGGCATATCGGGTATTTATATGTATTCTGATGGCGTAGACCGAAATGATCCTGCTTATGGCACCATTGCACTCTCGACAAATGCGAGTGAAGGTATATCTTACCGAACATCTTCACGCCCTGACCATTGGTGGAATGCCATCTTGGATTTTTGGGACGACTTCAGTGCTGATGGTGAACTGACGGAAAAAAAACAAATCGCCGACTCTGATCCTATGGCATCGCTTGCTGTCAAAAAGACTATTCCTGCAAAGGGTACAGAGTCATTTACCTTCTTTATCACCTGGGGTTTCCCCAATCGCATGGCATGGGCTCCGGGGGTGGTGGGCAACTATTATACGTTGCAATATCCTGATGCTTGGAGCACGGCCCAGAAGGTTATTCCGCAAATCCCAGAGTTGGAGAGGCAGACACTCGCTTTTGTTGAAGCACTACTCGGATCTTCATATCCTGCTGTAATAAAAGAGGCTGCATTATTTAATCTGGCAACACTTCGCTCTCAAACTGTTTTTCGTATTCCGAGCGGACACATGATGGGTTGGGAGGGCGTTATGGATCGCTTAGGCTCATGCTCTGGCAGCTGTACACATGTATGGAACTACGAAATGGCCACCCCATTCCTATTTGGCGAATTGGCAAAGACCATGCGTGATGTAGAGTTTAACTACGCCACTAAGGAGAACGGACTGATGAATTTCCGTGCAGGACTGCCACTCAGCACGGCTGCCAATGGCAACTCTGCGGCTGCTGATGGTCAGATGGGCTGTATCATGAAGTTTTATCGTGACTGGCAGCTATCAGGAGATGACAGTTTCTTGAGTGATAACTGGGAGCAGATCAAGAAAGTGCTGTCGTATGCATGGATCAAAGGTGGTTGGGATGGCAATCAAGATGGTGTGATGGAAGGCTCGCAGCATAATACTATGGATGTTGACTACTATGGACCTAATCCTCAAATGGGATTTTGGTATATGGGAGCTTTGCGTGCTGCTTCTGAAATGGCAAGAGCCATGGATGATGACTCCTTTGCCGAGAAATGCGACAAACTGTATGGTCAGGGTACTCAGTGGATGGAGGCTAATCTGTTTAATGGGGAGTATTACGAACACAAGATAACCGCGCCCCGAACATTTGACTTTATTGATATGGACGACCCGAATGCCAATATTCCTGGATTCCAATTGGGCAGGGGTTGCTTAGTTGACCAGCTGGCAGGGCAGTACATGGCCCATATCTGTGGTTTAGGGTATCTGGGCAACAAAGAAAATAAGAGAACCACGCTGCAAAGCATCATGAAATATAACTATGTGGAGGATTTTAGCCGCCATTTCAACAATGCCCGCTCGTATGTGATGGGAAATGAGGCTGGACTTCTGATGGCTTCATGGCCAAAGGGGCGACTGAAAGTTCCATTCCCTTATTTTGCGGAGGTAATGACAGGGTTTGAGTATTGTGCAGCTGTAGGAATGTTGTATGAAGGTATGGAGGAAGAGGCGCTGAGGTGCATACAATCTATACGAGATCGCCATGATGGAGCAAAACGTAATCCCTTCAGTGAACCCGAATGTGGTCATCATTATGCTCGTTCAATGGCAAGTTGGGCTTCTATTTTGGCATGGAGCGGATTCCACTACTCCGGTGTGGAGCAGAAAATGGAGTTTACCGATAGGGTAGGTGAGTATTTCTGGAGCAATGGATATGCATGGGGTACGTGCAAGATAGAGAAGAGACGAGCTATATTAAAGGTGCTGCATGGCGAGTTGTCCATTAAAGAATTCCGTGTTGGTGACGTTTCTCGCACTGTAGACGCACAGCCAGTAAAGGAAGGTGGCAGCCTCGTGATAAGATTGAAATAGCTCTTCAGATGCGTTAAATCATAGCAAACCAAGTATAGAGGAACCTTATTTTAGTAAACCGAAAAATAGTTACAATGAACATAAAGAAATTACTGAATCTGTTTGTCTGTGTGTGCTGTGTGTGCGGTTGCAGCAGACCTGTACCTTCAGCATGTGACAGGGTGCACTACCCTCCCACCTTCGGTGACGATACACTGGGTATTCGTCAGGATAAGCTGACACGTGCATACATCACTCCCCGGCGCATCGTATGGACCAGCGGTAGTGATGCCGTGGTGAATCCCGAACTGCTGCTTCGTCCCAATACGGGGCAGAGTGACATTTTCGGCTCTGGCATGTGTGTGCTCGACAGCAGGGAGGGAAGACAACCCTCCATAATCCTCGATTTTGGGCGTGAACTGCATGGCGGATTAAGCCTCTTTTTTAGTAGTGTGTCGCCTGCCCAAACTCCTCAGATACGCGTGCGCTTTGGCGAATCGGTGACGGAGACCTGTAGCGAACTCAATACGGTGTCGCTTGTAGAGACAGGCAGCAACGAGCACATGGACCTGAAGAACAATACCGCAACCAATGACCATGCCATGCGTGATATGGTACTTACCGTACCCTATTATGGAGGCATCGAGGTGGGCAATACGGGGTATCGCTTCGTACGCATCGACCTGCTGACTCCCGACATGCAGGTCAATTTCAAGGAGGTGAGTGCCATCTTCCGCTATCGCAATATTCCTTATGTAGGCTCGTTCAAGTGTGATGATGAGCGACTCAATGAGATATGGCAGACGGGAGCCTATACCGTGCACCTTAATATGCAGGATTATGTGTGGGACGGCATCAAGCGTGACCGCCTTATCTGGATAGGTGACCTTCATCCTGAAGCAATGACGATAGCCCATGTCTTCGGCGGTGATGAGAGCGTATATGCTACACTTGACCTGGCATGCAAGCAATATCCCCTCCCCGATAATTGGTTCAATGGGATGAGTGCATACAGTATGTGGTACCTCATCATTCAGCATGACTGGTACATGCACAACGGTGATTTGGCTTTCTTGCAGAAGCATGGTGACTATATAAAAGGACTCATCGATCAGATTGACAATCGCATCGCCGAGGACGGTACTGAGAACTTGGGCGGAGGCCGCTTCCTCGATTGGCCATCAAGCTCCAATGAGGCAGGTGTCGAGGCTGGCTACCGCGCCCTGCTCGCATGGTCTATGCAGGATGCGGCCAAGCTGTGTCGTATCCTCGGTGATGAGTCGCAGGCACTGAAATGTGAAGATATCATTCGTCGTCTCAACAAGAAGGTGCTTCCACACAACGACCTGAAGCAGGCTGCTGCACTGATGGCAATAGCTGGCACGATGGATGTGCGTGAGGCTTGCCAAGACAATCTGCTGGTGGGTGGTCCCAAGGGTTTTTCTACCTTCTATGGTTACTATATGCTGCAGGCCTTGGCCAAGGGTGGCTACTACGAGGAGGCTATGGACATCATCAGCCAGTTTTGGGGAGGCATGCTCGACCTGGGAGCCACGACATTCTGGGAAGACTTTAACCTGGAATGGACAGAGAATGTAGGGCGTATTGATGAGTTTGTGCCAGAGGGGAAAATGGATATCCATGGCGACTTCGGTGCCTATTGTTATCCAGGATTCCGCCATAGCTTCTGCCATGGATGGGCATCGGGTCCTACTGCTTGGATGAGCGAGCATGTATTGGGTATCAAGGTGCTGGAGGCTGGATGTAAGAAGATACAGATAACCCCGCATTTGGGTAAACTCCAATGGGCCGAAGGAACCTTCCCAACCCCGCACGGCATATTGAAGGTGCGTCACGAGAAACAACCTGACGGCACTGTGAAGACAACGTTCAAGGCCCCGAAGGGCGTGAAGGTCGTTAAACAATAGGAATAGAATGAGAAAAATATGAACTTATAACGCACAACTAAAACAATGAAACACTTTTCTGGATTAAAGGCTTTAGGCCTTATTGCTGCAGTTTGTTGCAGCTACGTAGGCAGTGCACAGACATTGCAAGAGTGGAACGATGTGACCGTTACCAGCCTTAACCGTCTGCCCGCCCGTACCTTGGATATTCCTATGGCTTCGGCTGCCGATGCCAAGGAGGCTTATACACCGACCCATGCATTGGAGGCATCTCCCTATTTTCTGGGCCTCAATGGCACATGGAAGTTCCAGTGGGTAGCCGATCCCTCCCAGGCTAGCACCACTTTCTTTGAGGATGCCTTTGATGCCTCCGGTTGGGAAGAGATTGATGTGCCCTCTACGTGGCAAGTCTATGGCATTCGCCATGGCAAGGAGTGGGACAAGCCGCTCTATGTGAATGCTGCATATCCGTTCACCTATGATGGCAATACATGGGATGTGATGGCCGACCGCCCCGACTGGTATAGCTACAACAACAAGATGAAGAACCCCGTGGGATCGTATCGCCGTGAGTTTATGTTGCCTGAGGAGTGGAAGGGACGCGATGTGATGCTCCGCTTCAATGGTGCCGGTCATGGCTACTACGTGTGGGTCAACGGCGAGTTTGTAGGCTATGCCGAGGATTCCTACCTGCCCAGTGAGTTTGACATCACCGACAAGTTGCGCCCAGGGAAAAACAATATTGCCGTACGCGTATATCGTTTCACCAGCGGCTCCTTCCTCGAGTGTCAGGACTATTGGCGTATGACGGGTATCACCCGTGACGTGTATCTGTGGAGTGCTCCCAAGACACGTATCGAAGATTTCTTCTTCCGTACTACAGCCTTGAAGGATGGTAATAGTGCTGCCGAGTCGGCCTTGACGGTAGCAGTCAGTGGCACGAAGATGAAAAAGACCACTCTGGAGGCGCAGTTGCTTGATGGCAGTCGTGTATTGGCAACACAGACAGTACCTGTAACCACAGCTGGTGAGGTGGAACTCACTTTCCCGACGGTAACGGGCATCACTGCATGGAGTGCCGAGAAGCCTCAGCTTTATGACCTGGTCATCTCACTGAAGCAGAAGGATAAGGATATTGATGTACGCTCCTTGAAGGTGGGCTTCCGCACGGTGGGCGTTCGTGAAGATGGTGCTTTGCTCGTCAATGGCAATAGAGTGGTGTTCCATGGTGTCAACCGCCACAGCTTCAGCGAAAAGGGTGGTCGCACACTTACAAAAGCTGAGATTGAAACCGACCTCATGCAGATGAAGCGCCTCAATGTGAATGCTGTGCGTACAGCCCACTACCCCAACAATCCCTACCTCTATGACTTGGCCGACCGTTTGGGACTGTATGTGCTGGCTGAGGCCAATGTGGAGTGTCACGCTGCCCTTACACTCTCGCACAAGGTGGAGTTCCGCCCAGCAATGGTGGAGCGTTCGGTGCGTCAAGTACGTATGCTGCGCAACCATACCAGTATCATCATGTGGAGTGCCGGTAACGAGAGCGGTAACGGAGAGAACTTCAAGCATGTGATGGATACTATAGGAAAGATTGATGCTACACGCCTTACTCACTATGAGGGCAACAGCACCTGGAGCTCTGTCACAAGTACCATGTATGGCCCCTTGGGCTTGATGGCGAATGTCGCCCGTACACGCCTTGAAGAGTACAAGCAGGGGAAGACAGGCATTCGTCCTCACGTACAGTGCGAGAACACACATGCGATGGGTAACTCAATGGGTAACCAGCGCGAGTTCTACGACATCTACGAGAACTATCCTGCCATGGCCGGTGAGTTTGTATGGGACTGGAAAGACCAGGGCTTGAAGGTAAATGCTACAAACGCTCCCATGAAGTTTGAGGCTTTGGGCCGTAAGGGACAGGCCGATGTGGTATCAATTCTCGATATCTCTAAGGGGGAATACTGGGCCTACGGAGGCGACTTCGGTGACCGCCCCAGCGACAACAACTTCTGCTGCAATGGTGTGGTACTGGCCGACAACTCACCCACGGCGAAGAGCTTTGAGATGAAGAAGATATATCAGCCGCTCGATTTCGTGATGAAGGACAGCGCAAATGCCGTGTTTACACTCAAGAGCAAGCTCCAGCAGCGCGTGCTCGATGACCTGAACGTGAGCTATGTACTGCTCGAAGACGGTATGGAGATAGCTCGTGGCGATATCAAGGATGTGGTGCTTGGAGTAGGACAGACACGTGATGTGACACTTGCCAAGGCAAAAGCATTGATAACAACACCTCAGCACCCCGAAGCAGAGTATCATATCCGTTTTATTGCTACCCAGAAAGAGGATACCGAGTGGGCGAAAGCTGGTTTCGAGGTGGCTTCCGAACAGATTCTTCTGCGTGCAGCCACAGATCGCAAGCCCTATGAGGCTTTGAGTGGCGGTAAGTTGCAGATTACCGAGACAGGCAATGCCGTGACCATCACAGGTGATCACTTTAGCGTGGCCTTTGTTGACGGACTGTTGACAGCCTACACCGTGAATGGCAAGAATATGCTGGCTGCACCGCTGACCCTTCAGGTATTCCGCCTGCCTACCGACAATGAGCGTGGCCGTACAGGTACCTACGACCGTATGGGTATCCGTAAACTCGACTTCACTCCCGGCAAGCTGGAGGTAACAGCATCCAAGGACAAGCAGAGCGCTACGGTTGTAGCTGTCAACTCGTATGCTTCAAGTGGTAATAATCGTTTCACTGTGCGTCAGACTGTGGATGTGCTAGCCGATGGTGTACTCATTGTCAATGCTACCGTAGATCCGCTGCCCAAGGGTAGTGAACTTCCCCGTCTGGGATTGCGTGCCGAACTGCCTAAGGAGTATGAGAACATGACATGGCTGGGACGTGGCCCGCACGATAGCTATGCCGACCGCAAGGAATCGGCCTTCGTGGGTTTGCACCACAGCCGTGTGAGTGAGGAATGGACCAACTACGTACTGCCACAGGAGCACGGAAACAAAGAGGAGGTACGATGGATAGCCATTACTGACGATGCAGGTACAGGCCTGATGGTAGTGGCTCCTGAGCAGATAGCTGCCAGTGCAGGGCATTGGCGCCCCGAGGACAACTACATCGATGGCGGTAACCGCAAGAAACACCCTTGCGAGGTGGACTTCTGTGAGCAGACAATCCTCAATATCGATGCCTATAACCGTGCTCTGGGTAACGGAAGCTGTGGTCCCGATGTGATAGAGAAGTACCGCGTAGCCTCGGCCAAGGCACATCTCAACTTCTTGCTGATGCCTATCTCTGAGCGCAGTACAGACCGCCAGCTGGCCACACGTGCACGTGTGATCTCTCCCGTATGCTCGCCTGCCTCTATCCTTTCTGATAAGGGTGTGGTTACTATGTCATGCACTACTCCCGGTGCCACTATCCACTACAGCATTGATGGCGGCAAGGAGCAGGTGTACACAGCGCCGTTCAGTCTGGTTGATGGCGGTACAGTACGTGCCTACACCACATCGCCCGATCGCCGTCCCAGCCCTATAAGCGAGGAGAGCATTGGCGCATACATCAGCAAGAAGACATGGCGTGTGGTAAGCTATAGCAGTCAGCAGAGTGAGGGTGGTGAAGGTGCCAAGAACACGATTGACGAGAACCCCGGCAGTATCTGGCACACACAGTACTCTCCCACCACGCCCAAGTGTCCACACGAGGTCGTAGTGGACATGGGGCAGAGCTATCGTGTGGCTCGCTTCCTGTATCAGGGTCGCCAGGACATGACCAATGGTCGTGTTGCACGCTATGAGTTCTATGTGAGCGACAACTTGGGTGATTGGGGAGAGCCCGTATGCAAGGGAAGTCTGGAGAGTTCAACCAATGTACAGGAGATCGAGATCGCATCGCCGAAGAATGGTCGTTACTTCCGCTTCGTAGCCCTCTCTACCCACGACGGCATGCAGTATGTGTCTACAGCCGAATTGGGAATTGTTCCTGCGAGAGAACCCAAGCAGGCTCCTAAGAACCGTAAAAGATAATACAGTATGATGTTTAGGAAATCCATATTAGCCGCATGGCTGGCCACCTGTAGCCTGTGCATTGCTGCACAGGAGGTGGTCAGCAGCGACCAATGGGCTGCTACCGATGCCTTGGGACGCACGGTAGGCCGCTACGACGGCACGAAACAGGACAAGCAAGTGTTTATGTTCTATTGGACCTGGCATCAGCGCCACGAGGCCAAGGGTACTATGGTCAAGGACAATTCGGAAATCCTGCGCCGATATCCTGAGGCACGATACGACGCCGACCATCCTGCCTGGACGGAGAATACTTGTGGCAACTACTACTGGGGCGAACCGATTTTCGGATATTACCGTACGACCGATGCCTGGGTGTCGCGCAAGCATGCCGAGCTGCTGGCCGACGCCAAGGTCGACGGTGTGTTCTTCGACTGCACCAATGCCACCGCCACCTGGGATGCCAGCACCGATACGTTGTTGGCCGCTTGGAGCCAGGCGCAGAAAGATGGAGTACGGGTACCCAAGATTGCCTTCCTGCTTCCTTTCTCACCTGACAAGAATTCGCTGACATCGCTTCGCCATCTCTATGAGCGTCTCTATAGCAAGGGATTATATAAAGATCTTTGGCTCTACTGGGAGGGTAAGCCTGTCATCATGGCCTATCCCAACAATCTGACCAATAGCGAGCAGGACCGAGCCATCAGAGAGTTCTTTACTTTCCGCCCCGGACAACCCGACTATGTGGATGGCCCCAATCCCAACTATCCCAACCAATGGGGTTGGCTGGAAAACTATCCTCAGCATGGCTACGTACCCCAGTCCGATGGAACTTACGAACTCGTCACTGTGGGCATTGCACAGAATGCTTGTCCCGAGACCAAGGGGCACTGCAGTGCATTCAACAAGCCAGGGGCACACACCCGCAGCTATTCCTATACCAAGGGTTTTGATCCTCGTCGCGACGGGTATCTCTATGGTTGGAACTTTGCCGAGCAGTGGGAACGTGCCTACGAGCTGAATCCTAAGGCCGTGTTCATCACGGGATGGAACGAGTGGATAGCGGGTAAGTATAGCCCCAAGAACTCACCTTGGACAGGCGAGCCCTTCTCCTTTGTGGACCAGTTTGATTCCGATCACAGCCGCGACATCGAGCCTGTGAAGACTTGGGGCGACTATGGTGATGTATATTACCTACAGTTGGTGGATCGTGTGCGCAAGTTCAAGGGAACAGAATCTATACAGAAACCCTCAGCTCCCACAACCATCAAGATGGGCCAGTGGAAGGCATGGGACAACGTGCAGCCTCACTATTCAAGCTATCGTGGAAACACTCGCCATCGCAATGCCAAGGGTTCGTGCCAGTATTATTATACCAACACTACAGGTCGCAATGATATCATCGGTGCCCGCGTTGCACGCGACGACCAGTATCTTTACTTCTATGTAGAAACTGCTGAGGCCCTTACGTCGCAGACAGATCCCGCATGGATGCGTTTGTTTATTGATATCGACCGCGACAAGCAGACAGGCTGGCAAGGTTACGACTTCATCGTCAACTATCAATCGCCCAAGGGAAGCAAGGCCCTTGTGCAGCGTAGCCATCAGGACAAGTGGATATGGCACGATTGTGGCGAGGCTCAGATGTGTGTTGATGGTTCTCGCATGATGCTGCGTATACCTCGCACTCAGCTGGGTGTTGATGGCAGTTCGCTCAACTTTGAATTCAAGTGGAGTGACAATATGCAGGATGAAGGAAACCTGATGGATTTCTATGTCAATGGCGATGTTGCTCCAGGCGGCCGTTTCAACTACGTATACACAGAATAAAAGGGGTATCGTATATCATTGACAGGAGACTGTCTCCGTTGAGTGTGGAAGGATGCATCTGTCAGGCGAACGATTCTAATAACACTCGAAAATACTCTTCTTGAAACTCATTTGCCCGTTGCGCTGTTTGGTATTGTTCCAGACAGCGCAATAGGCGCACATGGACACTTGTCATAAGGTCTTTCCGAAAAGGAGTTTGTAGTAGGTAGTACCTCCGATGTGTGCGATGGCACGGTAGTGTTCCCTTTTGTGTGTCTAGAGCAGTAGACTTCAGTTTGTAACCTTCAGATGCGTCCGCAAAGTTAGTTAATAAAATTTATTGTCACCATATATCAGTCCGGAAATAGTTGTTTATCGAATGTAATGTTTGGCAA